>DATHXE010000691.1:0-11189 GCA_035459845.1 Tepidisphaeraceae bacterium
CAGCACGACCTGGAGGCCGACCGGATGGAGTTCTCGTACCGCCTGCTCCTGCGCGACCCGGGACGTTCCCGCGAGTTGCTCAAGGAGCTCCAGGAATCGCACGGCGTCGCCCGCGTCTCCCTGTTCCACCGCGCCGACGAGGCCGAAGTCTGATTTGACGACACGAACGCAATGTTGAGCGCCGCACGACCGACGGCTTCCGCCGGCGGCTATCAAGGACTCGCCGAGAAATTCGAACCGCAATGCCCGACCCGATCTCCACACCGCTCCCCCTCAAGCTCCGCCGCCTGCGACTCCAACTCGGGCCGGCCCTCATTTTCGTCCTCGCGCTGGGCGGGGCCGTTTGGCTTTGGTCCCGGCAGTCGCTGGGCGGGACCGTCGCGGGCGAAGTCTCGTCCGTCTCGCTCCACGTGACCGCCCCGCGCGACGGGCGGCTCGTCGAGACCGGCTCGTACCCGAAGCTGTTCGACCCGGTCACGCCCGGGCAAATCCTCGCGGTGCTGTCGTCGGACTCGCGGAATTCGGCAGAGCAGCCGATCAACCTCGTCGCCCCCGCCGGCGGCTCGGTGACCGCGATCCGCCGCCGACCGGGCGAGTTCGTCAAACAGGGCCAGGAACTCTTCACCGTCACGCGCGCCGACAGCCCACACATCATCTCGTACGTCCGTGCCGGCTCGGCCATCGTCCCCAAGAAGGACGGCAAGGTGCTGATCCGCTCGAAGCGCAAGACCGCGACGGCCACCGTCCAGCAGGTCGGCGCCAGCGTCGAGCCGATCCCCGAGCACCAACTCGCGCGCCCCGGCGTTCCCGAGTGGGGCATCCCCGTCCGCATTTCGATCCCGGACGCGTCCGAGTTGCCGCTGGTGCCGGGGGAGATCGTGTACCTGACGTATCTGCCCTAACGACGAGGTGGATCAAGCCCACCAGTAGAGAAGTTACTCTTTTGCAGGTGCCGGGTCGGGGAGGTTTGTTTGGTACTGCCCGTCGTGTAGTCGGCGGGCTGCATTGATGACGTCCTGGTTGTTCGTTTCAGCGATCGCGCCGCAGAGGGTGAGGGCGATCGCGTCAGCGTCGAATATGACCTTGCGGCTCGCGGGGCGGGCCTTGAGCTGTTCGAGCAGCCAGCGGGGGTCGGCGCGGTTCTTGGCGGAAATCATATCGCGCGTTCAACCGCGCCGCGGCCGAGCATGGCATCCAACGCCGGTGCCGGCAAGATTCCAGGGCGATTATGTAGCTCGACATTCCGATGTTGAGGGACGGCGTGGTGTACCTGATCACGTGACTTGGTGTGCTGCGGCTTTCCTCAACATCGGAATGTTGAGCTACAGGAAGCCCAGCGAGCGGGTTCTCGCTCGTGTGCGGTTTCATCCCGCGCCGCTACACTGCTCCGCATGTCCGGCAGCTTCTGGGATTTCAAGGAAAAGTTCGTCCGCAAGTCCGCGCCGGGCACCCCCGCGCGTGACGATTCAGCGCCGGGCTCCCGCAACCCTAAGGGCCCCGAGCCACTCTCGGTCTCGCAGCTTACCGGCCAGATCGAACGCGCGCTCAAGGACTGCCTTCCCGCCTCGGTGCTCGTGCGCGGCGAGGTGTCGAACTTCAAGCACCACGCGGCGTCCGGGCACATGTACTTCACGCTCAAGGACGCCGACGCGTGCATCGACTGCGTCATGTTCCGGTCCGAGGCCGCGCGGCTGAAGTTCAAGCCGGGGGACGGGCTGGACCTGGTCGCGACGGGCCGGGTCGGCGTGTACGGGCAGCGCGGGAAGTACCAGCTGTACATCACCACGCTCAATCCGCTCGGGCAGGGGGCTCTGGAGCTGGCCCGGCAGCAGATCGAGTCGAAGTTGAGAGCCGAGGGGTTGTTCGAGGCCGACCGCAAGCGCGAGCTCCCGCGGTTTCCGACGCGCATCGCCGTTGTCACGTCGACGGGCACGGCGGCGCTGCAGGACATCCTGAAGGTCGTCCGGCGGTTCCCGTTTTTGTCCGTGTGCGTCTACCACGTGCCCGTGCAGGGCGAGGGGGCGGCCGCCAAGATTGCGGCCGCGTTGACCCATCTCGGTAAAGCGCACGAACAGATCGGCGGGGTCGACGTCGTGTTGCTCGCGCGCGGTGGCGGGTCGCTCGAGGACCTCTGGCAGTTCAACGAGGAGGTCGTCGCCCGCGCGGTCGCGGCGTGCCCGATCCCGGTCATCTCCGGCATCGGTCACGAGATCGACGTGTCGATCGCGGATTTGGCGGTCGACTACCACGCGCACACGCCGACCGAGGCCGCGCAGGTCGCCACGCGCGAATGGCGGACGGCGGGGGAACTGGTCGACTCGGTCGCGCACCGGGTCCGCCGGCAGGTGCGGTTGAGCGTCGCCGACGCCCGCCGCCGGCTCGACGGTCTGGCGCGGCACGAGGTGTTCCGGCGCCCCGCCGACGTGGTCGACCGGCTCCGCCAGCAGCTCGACGACCGCGAGCAGGCGCTCGCGCTGGCGGTCGGCGCCCGGCTGCGCGCCGGCCGGGCGAAACTGGCGAAGGTGGAGTCGCGGCTGGTCGAGCGCCACCCGCGGCACCTGGTCCGCCTGCACGGCCAGCGGCTCGGGCTGGCCGCCAAGTCGCTCGGGCGCGCGATCGCCCATTGGCGCGAGCACATGCGGGACAAGCTCGACGCGCTGGCGGGCCGGGTCGAGTGCGTGAACCCCGAGGTCGTGCTGAAGCGCGGCTACAGCGTCACGCTGCTCAAGAAGGGCGGTCAGGTCATCCGCGACCCGGCCGACGTGAAGCCGGGCGACCGGATCGTGACGCGGTTGAGCGGTGGGGAGATCGAGTCGCGCGTCGAGGACGTGAAGCAGATGGAGTTGTTCGGGGAGTGAGCGAAAAACCCACGGAACGAGTTCCTTGGGCTTTCGAGTTTCGTCGTTAGCTGTAACTGGGTTCCTAATTCATCTGCCGCTTCTTCAGCGTGTGCTCGATGATCTCCAGGCGGCGCTGGACGTCGGCCATCGACTCGGGGCGCTTGGCCGGGTTGATGCGGACGCACTCCATGACCAGGTTCGACAGCGTCTCGGGGACGGCCGGGTTGAGGTCGGTCGGGGTCGGGATCTTCTCGTGCAGGAGGAAGCTGTTCTCGTCGCGCTTGATCGTGTAGAGCGTCGGGATGTGCTTCCCGGCCAGGGCCCAGTAGAGCGTGGCGCCGAGGTTGAAGATGTCCGTGCGGACCGTGACCGCGTCGCGCTTCACCTGCTCGGGGGCGATGAAGTCGGGCGTCCCCTGGATCCGTTCCTTGACCGTCCCGATCTTGCAGGCCTGGCCGAAGTCGATCACCTTCACGTGTCCGTCGGCCGCGACCAGGATGTTGTTCGGCTTGAGGTCGCAGTCGACGTAACCGGACTGGTGCAGCGCCTCGAGCCCCTTGGCGACCTGGATGAAGATCTGCACGGCTTCCAGTGCGCTGGCGGGCGGGTTGGTCTCGAGCGGGGAGCCGTCGAACAGCTCGAGCACGAGCACGGCCTCGGTCACCTTGCCCAGCCAGGTCTTGGTCTCCTTCATGTCCAGGGCCTTGCGCAGGTTCGGGTGCGACAAGCGCTTGGAGACCTCGTACTCGTTGACCAACTGGTCGACGAAGCGGGCGTGTTTGTCCGTCTTCCGCTCGACGTGCTTGAGCGCGTAAAGCTGGTTGCTGCGCGGGTCGGAGACGACGTAGATCAGGCTACCGGCCCCCTGGCCGATGTAGTCGATCACGTCGTACCCGAACAGCGACCGCGGGCGAGACCCGTGCTCGCTGGGTAACGTGTGAAAATCGATGGCGCTCATTTACATCCACTCCTGCGGCACGCGTGGGAGCGCGTCACCATCGACGCACGCCCGGTCGGCAATCCTCACCCACATTTCGCGCGGTCATCGCGCGGCCGCTGCACTTCTCATTTATACGTCTGTTCCACCGGGACATTTAACTCGCCGCGCCGATTTTGCCCGTTCTCTCATCAAACCCGGGGCAAACTGGGCGGGGGACTACGGCGGGCACACCTGCTCGGACTGCGCTCCCGCGCATCCGTCACTTCTATGGGACCCGGCCCGTCCGGCACAATAGCCCGTTTGGGGGATGCCCGGACGCACCTTCCACCCAGCTACACATAAGTGAGGGCGGAAGTGCAAAAGGGTGTGCGACAAACGAAAAGCGGGAGCGCTTTCGCGCTCCCGCTCATGATTCACTGTGAGGGCTATCGGTGATGCCCCGATGAATTGTCCGATTACTTCCAGGACTTCGCCTTGAAGTCGTTCAGCGCCTGCTTCAATTGGCCTTCGATCTCGCCGGTCAGCTCGCGCTTCTCGGCCAGCGCCTGGCGCACGCCCGCGGCGCTGGTGTCGATGTACGACAGCAGGGCGGTCTGGAACTCCTGCACGCGGCTGACGGGGACGTCGTCGAGGAATCCCTGCGTGCCGGCGTAGACGACGATGACCTCCTGCTCGACGGGCATCGGACGGTACTGGGGCTGCTTGAGCAGCTCGACCAGACGCGCGCCGCGGTCGAGCTGGCGCTGGGTGGCCTTGTCCAGCTCGGTGCCGAGCTGGCTGAAGGCCTCGAGCTCGCGGTAGGCCGCGAGGTCGAGCTTGAGCGAGCCGGCGATCTTCTTCATCATCTTCGTCTGGGCGTTACCGCCGACGCGGGAGACGCTGATGCCGACGTTGACGGCGGGGCGGACGCCGGCGAAGAAGAGCTCGGGCTCGAGGTAGATCTGGCCGTCGGTGATGCTGATGACGTTGGTGGGGATGTAGGCGGAGACGTCGCCGTCCTGGGTCTCGATGATGGGGAGGGCGGTGAGGGAGCCGCCGCCCTTTTCGTCGGACAGCTTGACGGCGCGCTCGAGGAGGCGGGAGTGCAGGTAGAAGACGTCGCCGGGGAAGGCCTCGCGGCCGGGCGGGCGGCGGAGGAGGAGCGACAGCTGGCGGTAGGCGGCGGCCTGCTTGGTCAGGTCGTCGTAGACGCACAGGGTGGCCTCGCCCTTCCACATGAAGTACTCGGCCATCGTGCAGCCGGCGTAGGGGGCGATGTACTGAAGGGGGGCGGGGTCGGCGGCGGAGGCGACGACGACGGTCGTGTAGTCCATGGCCCCGGCGGCGCGGAGGACCTCGACGATGCCGGCGACGGTCGACTCCTTCTGGCCGATCGCGACGTAGAAGCACTTCACGCCCCGGCCCTTCTGGTTGATGATCGTGTCGATCGCGATGGCGGTCTTGCCGGTCTTGCGGTCGCCGATGATCAGCTCGCGCTGGCCGCGGCCGATCGGGATCATGGAGTCGACGGCCTTGATGCCGGTCTGGAGGGGCTCGGTGACGGGCTTCCGGTCGGCGATGCCGGGCGCGATGATGTCCATCTTGCGCGTCTCGGTCGTCGCGATGGCGGGGCCGCCGTCGAGCGGGACGCCGAGCGGGTTGACGACGCGGCCGATCAGGGCCTCGCCGACGGCGACCTCGAGGAGGCGGCCGGTCGTCTTGACCGTGTCGCCCTCCTTGATGCCGAGGTAGTTGTCGAACACGACCGAGCCGATCGAGTCTTCCTCGAGGTTGAAGACCTGGCCCATGGCGCCGTTCTGGAACTCGAGGAGCTCGCCGGCCATGGCGCCGCGAAGCCCGTAGATGCGGGCGATGCCGTCGCCGACCTCGATGACGGTGCCGACGTCGGTGACCTGGAGGCGCTGTTCGTAGTTGGCGATCTCGTTCTTGAGGACGCTGGTGATTTCAGCCACGTTGATGGCCATGGGGGGCTCCGGGGGTTCGTTGAGTGTTCTTCGTTGGGTTCGCGGAGTGTAGCGATGTCGTCGTCGGGTGCACGTTCGTGTCGGGCAGACGTGCCTCACCGAAGGGGGCACGCCGGCGCCGCCGTGTTACCGGGGTCGGCGCTCCAGCAGTTGCCGCTTGAGGCCCTGGAGCTGGCTGCGGACCGACGCGTCGATCAGCTTGTCGCCGACCTTGAGGACCAGGCCGCCGATGATCGAGTCGTCGACCTTCTGGCGGACGACGGCGTTCTTGTTGAGGGCCTTGCTGACGCGGTCGCGGACCTCTTCGAGTTGCGTTTCAGACAACTCGTGGGCGACGGTCACGTCGACCTCGACCTTGCCGTTGACCTGGTCGAGGAGGAACTGGTAGGCGCCGGCGATCTCGCCGAGCAGGGCGGAGCGGCCGTGGCCGTTGACCACGTGGAGGAAGTTGGCGACGACCGGCTCGACCTGGGGCTTCAGAGCCTTGTCGATGACGCGGCCGCGCTCGTCGGCGCTGATCGACGGGTCGGCCATGAAGGCCTTGAACGTCGGGTCGGCGTCGAGGGCGTCGGTGATGCCGGCGAGCTGCTCGCCGACGGCCTCGTGTTGACCGCTCGCCTGGGCGAGCTCGAGGAGCGCCCGGGCGTAGGTCAGGGCGGTCGCGGAGTGGTGGGTGGTGGTGGCCATGGCGGAAGGATGAAGGCGGAGGGATGAAGGATGAAGTCAGCGAACAAGGCTCGACTGACTCGCCGCGCGTCCGCGGGACGTTGTCCCGCGGCTAACCACTACACTTCGCTCAGTTGCGATCGCCGATAGTCTGCAGTTCGTCGAGCGAGCGGGCGACGAGGTCGCGCTGGTCGTCGGCGTTGAGGCTCCGGCGGATGATCTTTTCGGCGACGCTGGTCGCCAGCGCGGCGGTCTGGTCGTAGATCTCGGCCAGGGCCTGCTTGCGGGCGGCGTCGATCTCGCGGAGGGCGCGCTCCTTCGACTCCTGGGCCTCGTTCTCGCCGCGGGCGCGGATGCTGGCGGCGACGCGCTCGGCCTCGGCGGCGGCGGTGGCGATCGTCTGCCGGGCCTGCTCGGCGGCGGTCGAGAGCTGCTGGTTGTACTCGCGGAGCGTCGCCTCGGCCTTGGCCCGGGCGGCCTCGGCGCTGGCGATGTCCTCGCGGATCCGCTGCTCGCGGGCCTTGAGCCCCGCCAGCACGTTCTTCCACGCCGTCGGGTAGAGGATGGCCAGCAGGAGGAGGAAGATGATCACGACCCAGACCGCCGAGATCAGGTCGGCCGACCCGCCCTTGGGGACGATGTCGCCGGAGTGCGGCGGGGGCGCGACCTGGGTGCCGGTCGTGCCGGTCGTGTGGGCGGGCGGGTCGGCGGCGATCACCGGGGCGGCGAACAGCGCCGCCGCGAGGGCGACGCCGAGGGTGCGGAGCAGGGGGTGGAGCATGGTCGTGTTCCTCTGACGGACGGCCGGACTGATTGCGGTCTCAAGGCCCCGCGCGGGCTTACCACCCGCGCCGGGCTGTGTCGGGGACCGGCCCCAGGCTACGGGAGCCCGGCGCCGGTCGCGCGAACGGTGGGCAGAGCCCACCCTACGCGCCTTACGAGAACTTGTTCGCGGCGAGCAGGCAGATGACCAGCGCGAAGAAGGTGAAGCCTTCGATCAGCGCGGCGGCGATGATCATGTTGGTGCCGATGCGGCCACCGGCCTCGGGCTGGCGGGCGATGGCCTCGACGGCCTGGCCGCCGATGCGGCCGATGCCCAGGCCCGACCCGAGGGTGGCCAGGCCGGCGCCGATCGCGGCGCCGGCGACGCCGAGGCCCTTGTCGCCGTAGGGGACGACGTTCTGCGCGACGAAATCCATGACTTCGACCATTTCGATGCTCCTCCGGAGATGAGTCCGGTTGGTGGTGCGGGGGCGGTGGGCCGGTGTTGATGGCCGGCGTCGCGGGCCCGCGGGTTTTTGGGTGCCGACTTTTCGGTTACGGCCGTGCCAGTCGTCGGCGAGCGGGCACGGTTCGCGGAGGTCACGGTCACTTATGTCGACCCGGGGTCATCCGTCACGCGGGGGGGGATGCGTCGGTCCTGATCCCGATCCAACTTTGGTGATTCGCGAGCACTCCTTCTACTGAGGACTGGATCCTGACTACTGATTACTAGTGTTCCGGCGCCACCGCACTGGCGATGAACAGCGTCGTGAGGAACGTGAAGATGTACGCCTGGAGGAACGCGACGAAGACTTCGAGGATGCGGATGCCGAGGGACAAGGCGGTGACGGGGACGCCGATCGCGATGTGGGCGCCGATGTTGGTGATCGGGGGGATGAGGATGATCAGGGCCGAGAGGACGATGTGGCCGGCGATCATGTTGGCGAAGAGACGGACGGTCAGGGCGAAGGGCTTGATCAGGGCGCCCAGGAGTTCGAGCAGGAGCAGGAAGGCCCACATGGGGACGTCCATGGCCCACTTGGCCTTGGACTCGCCGGGCTCGGGCTTGAACGGGTGGGGGGCGAAGTTCCAGAGGTAGAGGGGGAAAGCGCTGATCCAGGCGACGTTGGCGGGGACCCTGTCGCGGTGGACGATGACGCCGCCGTCGTGCAGGTGGCCGTCGTCGGGGCGGCTGTGCTTGTGGGTGTGGTGCTGGTCGTCGGCGTAGTGCTTGGTCGGGTGGCCCAGTGCTTTGAAGTTGGCCGGGACGTCGGCGGGGAGGGCGTCGCCGCGGCCGTGGGGGATGTCGTGGGCGGCCTCGTGGCCCTTGGAGCCGTCGGACGAGTGCTCCTCGTGGTGCTCGTGGTGGCCGTAGGTGCCGGCCATGAGCGAGTGGGCGACCTGGCGGATGCCGTTGGCGTGGATGAAGAAGAAGCAGACGACGGCGAGCGCGCCGGTGGCCAGGAGGGTTCCGGTGGCGGTGCCGGCGATGTGCGTGTGGACGTACCCGCCGGAGAGGACCAACAGGATCTCGTCGAGCGGGATCTGGCCGAGGAGGTTGCTGAAGAGGATGAAGAAGAAGACGGTCCAGAGGAAAGGGATGAAGCGGTCGGTGTGTTCCTTGAGGGCGGGGCGGACGACCTCGACGCGGAGGAACTCGAGGATGGCCTCGAAGAAGTTGCGGGCGCCGGTCGGGGCGTCGGTGCGGGCCTTGTCGAACAACTTTGGGAAGAGCCAGATCATCAGCAGGCCGGCGACCAGGGCCATGAGCATCTGGTTCGTGAAGATGAACCAGGGGTTGTAGGGGTCGCCCAGCGTGAAGAGGTACTGGGGGCGGACGTGTGCGGTCGGGTCGGCGGCGGCGGCGAGGAAGGGGAGCATGGCGGTTCTCTCAGGGGGTCTGTGGCCGACGGTGTTGCGTTATCAGGAAGGCCGCGGCGACGAGGTCGCGCCCGAGGGCGACGGGTTGGCGGCGGCGGCGGCGAGGCGGGCGCGCTCGGCGGCGGCGCGGAAGATCCGCACCATGGGGACGAGCAGCCCGATCTGCGAGACGAAATAGAAGACGAGGATCAGGAACATGAACGCCCGGGGGTCGGTGACCAGGCCCAGCCCGAAGGCGGCGCCGGCGACGGCGATCATGAGGAACAGGTGGATGATGGTCCCGCCCATGGCGGCCTGGAAGACGGCGACGGGCCCGGCGTGCCGGGCGAGGGTGATGGGCATGAGGGCGGCGAGCGTGGCGCCGATCGTGATCGCGCCGGTCGCGACGACCTCGGGCGTGCGCGGGTTGCCGGTCGCCCCGCGCAAGACCAGCCAGGCGGCGCCCGCCGCGAGAGCCAGTACCAGGGGCAACCAGATGAAGTGCTTCAAACGCGTCCGTCCTCAGTTCCCGCGTCCCGCGCGGGAATCCGACTCTTTCCGAGTCGGCGTGGTTCAGTCCTTATTCATGCGGATCGCTTCCTTGATCAGCATGTACATCCCGGCGGCGATGCCGAGCATTGTGCCGACGATCACGCCCCATGGCGACCACCCGTTGCGCTGGTCGAGCCAGTTGCCGACGAGGTACCCGAGGATGACGCCGACCGCGATCTCCAGCCCCATCCCGAGGTACTTACCCCAGTTGGTGTCGGAATCGGGTTGTCGTCGTTCGGCCATCGCACGGCTCCGCCCGCGGGCTGGTCGAGTTCGTGCAAAAAGGCACGAACTCCCGACGCGCGTAGATTAAGGAGGCGGGTGGCGCGGGTCAAGGCAACGACCCGGATGCGGGATGTCGCTCACGAGATCACCGGGGAATCCAAACGCGCGCGTGAGGAGGTGCGACGAAATACCGCACGGTGGATATTGGTGAGGGCCATCGATGGAAGGATGCGGAACCCACGGAACAAGTTCAGTGGGCTTTCGCGAACGGTGTGTGCGCCGTCGGTGGAGGTGCGGGTGAGGCGCGCGTCGCACGCGGAGCGCGATACACTTTCCTTGATGACCTGCGCGCGTCACGCGATCAACCTTGCCGTGCCGACCCTTGTCGGCGCCGCGATCTTTTTCACGGGCATCTACTGGGGCTTGCCGACGCGCGCGGGTGATCGCTTTCTCTTCCCAGCCGGCGATGCCTGGGACGGCAAGCGCATCCTCGCCGAGGGTGGAACGGTCGTCGCCGACCCGAAGCGCGGGGCCGATCAGGACGCCACGCCCGACGTTCGGCCGGACGGCGTGCTGAACGCGACGCCGGCCGACCGGGCCCAGATCGTCCGGCGGTACCGCCTGTTCTCGCACCAACCCGACGAGATGGTCACGTTCATGGCGCTGGCGGGGATGCGCGGCACGCTCGACCCGCGCATGTACCAGTATGGCGGGCTCTGGGTCTACCCGGTCGGCGGGTTGATCAAGTTGACGCTCAGTCCGAAGGCCGATCTGGCGCACTATCTCGACCGGCCGGAGGAGTTCGGCAAGTTCTACGTGGTCGCGCGCGCGTACAGCGCGGCGTGGGGGCTCGTGGGGATGTGGACGATCTACCTGCTCGCCTGGCGGCTCACGGCCAACGCGCGGCTGGCGGCGATCGCGGGGCTCGCGGTCGCACTGCTGCCGGTGGTCGTCAACGGGGCGCACGAGGCCAAGCCGCACCTCGCCGGCGCGGTGCTCGTTCTTCTGACGGTGCTGATGGCGATTCGGTACGTCGACCGCGGGCGGTGGCGGGATGCGCTGGTCGCCGGCGCGTGCGCGGGGGCGGCGATGGGGATGGTGTTGTCGTCGGGGGTCGCGTTCCTGGTGTTGGTCGCGATGGTATGGTTGCGGCGCGCCGGCGCGACCGAATCCGGGGCGGCGCTTCGGCCGGAGCCCGTGCACTCTGCCTCGGCTTGTTTCGATCCCCCACATCGCGCTCCGGCGCCTTGGCGAGCGTGTGCAGGCGCGATCGTGACGGGGCTCCTCGTCTACTGCATCACGAATCCGTTTGTCCCCATCAACCTGTTCCGCAACCCGGCCGTGCTGAAATCGAACCTGGGCGGGCTGGGCCAGGCGAAG
>DATHXE010000692.1:0-10703 GCA_035459845.1 Tepidisphaeraceae bacterium
AGCGCCGCCCGGATCACCCCCGCCGCCGTCCGGTCCTGCTCTGGCGGCTGAAGGCGAATCTCGATCGTCTCGCGCGTCGGGATCCGCCCGTACCCGACCAGCCGCGCGACCTCCTCGATCAGGTCCACCTCGACGTTCACGTCCAGTCGCCACGATGGCACCGTCGCGTCGACCCGCGCCTTGTCCGCCGACAACACCGGCGAAAACCCCAGCCGCTTCAGCGCGTCCACCGCCTCGTCCGCCGTGAACTCCACGCCCAGCAGCGCCGTCATCCGCGCCAGCCGCAAGCTCACCCGCTTCGCCGGCCCATCGCCCGACCCGGCGACCGCCACCCCCCGCTCGAGCCGCCCGCCTGCGACCTGCAGGATCAGTTCCGCCGCCCGCCGGCTCGCCAGCTCCGCCAGCGTCGGGTCCAGCCCGCGCTCGAACCGGTACGATGAATCGCTTCGCAGCGCCAGCGCCCGCGACGTCTTCCGCACGCTCAGCGGATCGAACCGCGCGCTCTCCAGCAGCACGTCCACCGTCTGCTCCGACACCTCCGAGTCCTTCCCGCCCATCACGCCCGCCAGCGCGACCGGCCGATCCGCGTCCGCGATGACCAGCATGTCCCCCGTCAGCTCGCGCACCTTTCCGTCGATGCTCGTCAACTTCTCTCCCTGCCGCGCGCGCCGCACCACGATCGCGTTCCCCCCCACCTTCGCCAGGTCGAACGCGTGCAGCGGCTGCCCGAGCTCGAACAGCACGTAGTTCGTCACGTCCACCACGTTGTTGATCGCCCGCACCCCCAGCGCCGCCAACCGCCGCACCATCCACTCCGGGCTCGGCCCCACCTTCACCCCGCGGATCACCCGCGCCGAGTAATACGGGCACAGTTCCGGCGCCTCGATGCTCACCGTCGTCGCGATCTTCTCCCCACTCTCCACCACCTTCGGCTCCGGTCCCTTCGCCGGCACGTTCAGCAACGCCCCCAGCTCGCGCGCCACCCCCAGCACCGACAGACAGTCCGCCCGGTTCGACGTCACCTCCACGTCCAAGACCGCATCCGCCCCCGCGCCCTCGATCGATTCCACCGGCAGCCCGGCGTTCATCAGCGCGTCCCCCGCCCGCTCCGGCGCGACACCGCCGAGACCCGGGGCGTACTGCGACATCCACTCGATCGTCACCTTCATGGACCAACTCGCCTTCGAAAAACCGATCTAACCCTACACGCCGGGTGCGGAGCCGAAGGCGACGCCCCGGACGCCGCCGCGCAGTGGAATTGTCCGATAACGGCACTCCGCCCGACCGATAAACCCGCCGGCCCGGCCAATGTAGAGGCACGCATCACGTTGTCAAAGTCCGCCTATATCGGGGCCCCGCGCCGGCCGATAGACAACGGTCAGCGCAGCTTTCAGACAGCGCTACAAGCGCCGTCGAACCGCCCCGGTGAATCGCGGGCCCACCGCAGCGTTGCAGTCAGAGTCCCGGCCCGCACACAATCGGAAGAGGGTGCCACGTGGCGATGATGCAGTGGATAATTGGCGGAATGGTCGCAATGGTCGTCGGCTTCGCCGTCGTCATGTCCCCCGTCGCCGCACAACTCGAACCCCTCGTCGCCCCCGGCGACTGGATCGCCCGCAAGATCTACCTCGCGTCCGGCACCACCTGGGCCAACGCCCGCCTCGGCGGAACCGCCCTCTGGTGGTTCGTCATGGGCATCCTCGCCGTCTGGCTCGTCCAGACCCTCCGCGACCGCGCCTCCACCGACCACGCCGCCCGTCGCGGCCGCCCCGCCTCCGCCTGGCAGTGATCGCGCGCCAGTGGGGCAGACATTCCTGTCTGTCTGAGCGGGTGAGCGGGGGCATTCTTGCCCCCCGAGCCCGCTCATCTGGGACGACAACCGGCGCCAACTCATTTCTTCCCCATCGCCCGTTTCGCCGCGAAGAAATCCGTCAGCAGCCGCGCGCACTCCCCCGCCATCACCCCCCCCGTCACCTCCACCCGGTGATTCAGCCGCCCGTCCGTGCAGATCCGGTAGAGCGTGTCCACCGCACCGGCCTTCGGGTCCGTGCACCCGTACGCCAGCCGCGGCACGCGCGCGCCGACGATCGCCCCCGCGCACATCGGGCACGGCTCGAGCGTCACCGCCAGCGTCGTCTCTTCCAACCGCCAGTCCCCGAGTTCCTTCGCCGCCACGCGGATCGCCAGGATCTCCGCGTGCGCCGTCGGGTCCGCGTCCAGGATCCGCCGGTTGTGCCCCGCCCCGATCACGCGCCCGGTCGGGTGGTGATACACCACGCACCCGATCGGCACCTCATCATGCGCCAGCGCCACCCGCGCCTGCCCGATCGCCAGAATCATCAGTTCGTCCAAAGTCACGCGTGCAATTCCACAAGATGCATCCAAAATCCACTTTTAGCCGCCGGGCTTGCCCGGCGCGGTCCAACAGCACTCGCCCGCGCAACCCGCACGCCCCATCAAACCATCACCCCACCTCCCCATCTCTCCCCCCTACCCCACGACGCGCGACAGCAAGAACCACCCCGCGCAAATCACCACCATCACCGCCCCCGCCACCGCCAGCCCGCGCGCCTCGGCCCGCTGGTCGCCCGCCACCACCGGCCGCGCCACGGCGAGCCCGAGACTCAACAGCGCCGCGACGACAGCCCCCAGCCCCGCCGCCGGCAGCAGCCACGGCGTAAACCCGAACTCCTTATTCATCACCCCGAGCACCAGCCGCCCCACCAGCGCGAGTACGACCACCGCCAGCACCCGGTGCGCGAACTGCAGCGCGAGATGAACGAAGTACCGCCCCCACCCACCGAGCGACTCCGCCACCGCCGATGAAGCGCCCGGGTACTCCAGGGGAATCACCGGTCGCGGCGCAATCGGATCCGATGTCGTCATGTTCATCGCGCTCGCCCGCCGCCCATGGCGTCAACTACCAACTTGCCTTCTCTGTGCCCCCTCCGCGCCCTCTGCGTCCCGGCGGTGAGTCTTCGACTCTTCCGAAGTGCCCTTACGTCACCGGGATCACCTGCGTCACCTCGGGCACGCGCTCGCGCAGGTTCCGCTCGATCCCCATCTGCAGCGTCATGTTCGCGGACGGACACCCGATGCACGCGCCGTGAAAGCGGATCTGCACGACCCCGCCCGCGGACACGTCGACGAGCTCGATGTCCCCCCCGTCCGCCTGCACGGCCGGGCGGATCAGGTTGATGACCGTCAAAACGCGGTCGCGGACCGACGATTCCGGGGCGGCCGCTGGCGTGGGTGAACTCATGGGGACCTCGCCCCGATTATAGGCGAAACCCGAATCCCGCGATAGCGAAACGAATTCACCAATCGGGCTACCGACCCCCGGGTAACGAAAGCGCGCCGGAAAAGCCCACGGAACTCGTCCGGTGGGTTGCGTGGATCGACCAACCGCGTTGGCTTCGTTCAGCGCCTGGTTACTTCGCCGCCTCCGCCGGCTTCCCGTCAGCCTTCGCCTCCGGCTTCGCGTCGACCCGCCCGCCCTTCAGGAAATGGAGCCGCTTGTCCGCGCCGAGGTAGTACAGCCCGCCCTCGACCGCCTCCCAGTCGGTGATGCCGGCGTCGTCGCGCAGCGACAGCGAGTGCTCGAGCCGGCCCGACTCCGTGCCCTTCTTCGTGATCACCCGGCTGTACGCGTTGACCCGGAAGGTCGTCGACGTCACGCCGAGCTTCCCGGCGCCCGCGCCCGGCGCGTTCGCCGGGACCACCACGGGCACCGGCACGTTCGGGTTACCGCCGCCGCCGCCACCCGGGACGGCCGCCACCCCGCCCTTCCGTGCCGGCTGGCCGAGCACGACGAAGAAGTCCTGCCCGATCATCGCCTCCTGGTACAGCAGGTTCGGCGCCGTGTTCACGTCGATCGCCCCGTCCCACGCGTCCCGCGGGTTGTCCAGGTTGTACGCGACCGGCCCGGCCTGCCGGGTCGTCACGTACAACATCTGCCCGACCACGTTCAGCGACACCGACCAGTCCGTCGGCGCAGCCGCCTGCTTCGACCCCGAGCTCGCCACCGTCGACAGCCGGAACTTCTCGCTCCGCCCCTCCTTGTTCGTGTAGTCCAGCAGCTTGCCCGACTCCAGCGAGTGCGCCGACACGTACCGCCCGTTGTCCGTCACCGCCAGCACCCGCCCCTCGCTGATCACCAGCTGGTCGAACTGCGTCGCCCCCGCGTAGATCGGGTTCATCGGCTGACCGTCTACGTTCACGTTCACCGGCTGGTTCGGCTTGCGGTCGTCCAGCCCCGCGACCACCTCGAACGTCAGCTCGCGCCGCGTCTCGAACAGGTCCTTACCGCACATCCGGTCCACCTGCGTCCACACCAGCATCCCGTCCGGGGCCAGCGCCAGGTTCACCGGCACGTTCCCCGAGTCGTTCGGGAAGCTGAGCCGCCGCACCAGTTGCCCGGTCAGCGTGTCGATCGCCACCAGCTGCGTCGTCGCGGCGTCCGTCACCTTGACGACCACGAAGTCCTCGTTCGCCAGCAGCCGCTCGACCGCCGACGACTGCGCCACCCGCGTGTGCCACGCGAGCTGCCCCGTCGACGTGTTCACCGCGAACACCTGCCCCGCGCTCGTCGCCACGATCAGCCGGTCCGACACCGGCTTGACCAGCACGATCTGCTCGGGCCCCGGCGCCTGGCCCGGCGCGCCCGGCTGCACGCCGCCCGCGAATCGCACCCGCCCGCCGCGAATCAGCATCGCCCGCCGGGCGTTGATCCCGCCGTTGAGCATTTGCTCGTCGAGCTCGTTGTTGGCGTTGGCGATCGTCTCCTCGTTCCCGCCCCCGCCCGCCACGACGTCGATCCGCGGCAGCCCGCGCAGGTTGACGGCCCACTTCTTCGCCAGCGTCTCGCCGTCGAGCAGGACCAGGTCCGTCCCGGTCCACGCCGCCAGCGTCGCCCCGCCGTCCAGCCACGCGAGGGCGCTCGGCGCCGCCCCCAGCGCGTCCGACGTCGCCGCCGCCTTCGTCTGCCCCACCCCGAACGCCGCCAGCGCGCCGTTGCTCCAGACGATCACCCGGTCGTGCCGGGCGTGCGCCCGCCGCAGTTCCAGCGGCGTCGAGACGATCGCGTCCACGTTCTCGACCACCGGCCGCTCCGCGACCGCCACGAACGCGTCCTTGGGATAATTCGGCGGCGTCGGCCGCTTCTCCACCGGGCCTTCGCTCTTGATCCACTCCTGCGTCGCCTTGTTGTACGCCTCCAGCACGTCCTCGGTCGGCCCCGGAATCATCCGGAAGTCCGGCAGCTTCGCCGTCGCCACGCGCGACCGGTGTCCCTGCACCGCCTTGAGCGCCTGCCCGAACGTCACCCCCGCGTCGACCAGCATCTGCCCGTCCGCCAGCTTCAGCGGCTTGGCCAGCTTCTCCGACCCCGTCCCCAGCTTGGTCACCACCGCCGCCAACCGCCCCGCCGCCGTGTCCACCCGGTCCCCCGTCCGGTCAGGCATCGCCAGGTAGTTCCGCGCCATCCCCTCGAGCAGCCGCGTGCGGTCCTGCCCGTCGCCGTATTTGCGGGCGACCAGCCCGAACGTGTGCGCCGCCAGCCGGAAGTCCCCGCGCTCCTCGTACGCCGCCGCCGCCGCCGCCATCGCCTTCCCCGCCGCGTTCGAGTTCGGGTACGACTCGGCGACCAGCTTCAGCGCCGCCGGGTCCGCCCCGGCCGTCACCAGCCGGTCCACCGCCTCCTTCTCGAACGACGCGTACGCCGACGGCTCGCGCTTCTTGATGTCCGCGATGTTCTTTTCCGCCAGCAGCGCCGCCTGCGTCGCCCCGCCCGCGTCCGCGTCCGCCAGCGGCACCGTTCGCAGCCGCGCGCTCGTCAGGATCTCCTGGTACAGCCGCACCGCCGCCTCGTACGACCCGTCCTGCTTGTAATCCACGTTGAACTTCGCCCGGCTCACCCGGTAGTTCACCTGCTGGCTGTCCCCGTCCGCCGCCGCCGCCGCCAGGTCGTACAGCGCGTTCACCATGTCCAGCGTCTGCTCGATGTTCTCCTGCCGCTTGTCCTTCTGCAGCTTGATCGCGAACGTCAGGCAGTCGTTGAACAGATGATCCCGCTCCGGCCCGCTCCGCAGCGCCTTGAGCCCGCCGAGCAGTTGCACCGTCTCCTTCAGCTTGTCCATCGCCACGTCGAGCTTGCCCGCGACGAACATCACCTCCGCGTACCGCAGCCGCGGCTCCGGGCTCGTCGGGTTCGCCGCCACGTCGTCGTCCAGCCGCTTCCGCGCCAGCGCCATGTCCGCGTACACGCTCACGGCCTTCTTGCTCGCCACGATCACGTGGTCGCCCGTCACCAGCACGCTGCCCGGCCCCTCCACCGTCTCGTCCCACGTCCGGTCCCGCCCGTCCGCGTCGCGCCCCGGGTACCCCGCCTGGATCTTCCCCGTCTTGCGGCTGAACCACCGCAAGTTCGTCTGCGTGCACAGGAACACCGCGTCCGCCGTCACGAACCCCCGCCCGGTCACCAGGTTCGCCTGGTACCCGCGGCCCGGCACCTCGCGCGCCGCCTCGTGCGTCCACAGCCGGCACCCGCCCTCCGACGCCGCCATCGACCCCGTCTTCGGCTTCGCCGGGTCGTACTTCGTCCAGTCGATCGCGTACAGGTAGTTCCCGCCCGTCATGAACACCTGGTTCCCGTCGACCCCGATGATCGACGTCAGCACGAGCGGCCCGCGCCGCGGCGTGTTCGCCTCCTGCGCGTCGTCCTCCAGCCGGTCGATCGGGATCCGCTTGAGCTCCGCCCCGCTGCCCGCGTCATAGACGAGCAGGTGCTTCCGCCCGTCCGTCGGCAGCAGGAACACCTTGCCCTCGCTGACGACCACCGGGTTGAACTCCCACGCCTTGGTCCCGCCCGACGACCCCCCCGGGTACGCCATCCGCCGGAACCCGCCCCCCATCTGGTCCATCGCCTGCGCGTTGTCGCGCGGGTAGATGTTCAGCCACACGATCGTCCCGGCGTACGCGTCCACCGCCGCCACCGCCCCGAGGTTCGTCAGGCAGTACACGCGCCCGCTCGAGTACGCCAGGTGGCTCAGCGTGTCCGAGTTGGGCTGCTGCCCGTACATGTACATGTTCCCGCCGTTCGACGACGCGACGAAGCTCGACCACTTGTACGCGCCCGTCGCCAGGTCCAGGCAGATCACGTAGCAGTCCTCGGACGCCGGGTTCTTCCCGCCCCGCCCGATCACGTACACGTTATCTCCCACCGCCAGCGGCGACCCCGAAAAGTCCAGCGACTTGATCGCCTGCTGGTCGTCCGGCACGCGCATCATCCCCGGCTTGGCCACCCACCGCTCTTTGCCGTCCGCGCGCGACAGGCAGACCACGCGCGTCCCCGTGTCCGTCCCCGCCCGCCCGCCGTACTGCGCCGCCCGGTCCCCCGTCCCCATGATCGCCAGCACCGACGTGTCCGTCAGCGACACCGTGTGCTGCTGGTTCCGCGCGGCCGACCACTGCTGCACCGTGTACTGCCCGTTCGCGCTCGGGTACGACTGCATCCACCCCGGCAGCGGCACCCCGGACGCCAGGCTCACCGCGTACACGCGCGACCCGTCCTGGAAGTACAACTCGCCGTTGTCGACCGACGGGATCACGCCCAGGTTGGCGTTCATCCCCGCCGACGCGTCCGGCGCGGTCACTTGCGACCCGTCCGGGTTGAACGCGACGCGCCGCGACGTCACGGCCGCCCCGGCCCCGGCCGCCCCGCGGATCGGCGGCGGCGAAAACTCGATCCGCGCCATCGGCGCGCCCGGCCGCCCCGTCCCGCTCGACACCTGCGACCGCTCCTCGTTCCCGCCCGGCGACAGCCGCACCGAGTGCGTCCCCACCGCGATCGCCACCGGCGGCGCGCTCGCCATCAGCTGCGCCAGCGCCTCCGACAGCACCACGTCCTTCCCGAACAGCGTCCCCGTCGCCTCGGCCGGAACCACGCCCTTGCCGAACAGCCCCCCGTCGTTGTCCGGCTGCTTCGACGCGAGTTGGCCCGCCCGCTGCTTCGCCTTCGCCGCGTCACCCGCCAGGTGGTACGCCAGCGCCGACCGGAACAAGATCCGCGGCCGCTCGACCTGCACCCCCGGGTGCCACTCGAGCAGCCGGTCCGCGATCCGCGCCGCCTCCGGGAAGTTCCCGTTCTCCAAATGCAGCTCGGCCAGCCGCAGCGCCGCCTGCTTCCCCGCCTCGGTCACGAAGTACAACTTCATGATCCGGCTCAGCGTCTCCTGGTCCCCCTGCCCCGCCTTCTCCAGCATCGACGACGCGATCGCCCCGTACCGGTTCATGTACGTGTCCAGCCCCTCCTTCGGCCACTTCGCCAGCATCTCGTGCACGCGCACCTCGATGCCCGTGTACTGGAAGATGTTGTTCTTCGCGTCCGTCCCCGACGGTACCACCCGGTCCCCGTACTTCTCGATGACCTCCTGGTACCAGTCGGCGGCCTTGTTCCAGTCCTTCAGCCGCTCCATGCGCCGCGCGTCCTCGAGCTTCTTGATCGCCTCGAGCGAGTCGCGCACCGACACGCCCTGGAACGACTCCTTCCCGTAGAACGCGTCCGGGTTCAGCCCCCCGCGCGGCACCGCCGGGGGCTCGGCCGGTTGTCCCCACGCCCCGATCGTGGGCAGCGCCGCGATCGCCGCGCTCAGGAGGATACGACGTACACCCAATCGGTGGTTTTCGGAGATCGACATGCGAATCCCTCTCGGGGGAGACTGTGAGCTTTCTTCACCCGGGTCCCGCGCGCGCCAGACCCGCTTACAGGTGACCGACGGCGCGTAAACCGCGTACCCCGTAAGGATACGCGATCACTGCGCCCCCGTCCCCCAATATTTCATCCACAGCGGGGCCAGACGTTGCACCTCCGCCGGGTCAATTCGTGACTTGTCCGACCAGACCGCCAGTTCCAGCGCCCGGTGAGCCGGGCAACTCGTCACCCGCCCCGGGTCCGCCGCGATGATCTCCACCGCCCGCTTGATGACCTGAACCGCGTTCGCCGTCGCCACTTTCAGGTGCCCCAGGATCTCCCTAAGCAGTTCGTGCGGATCCTTCGCATGATCGGCACCCGCCGAAGCGGCCACCCCCGCGTCCGTCGGAATCACCCGCTGCGGCTTGTTCCGCCAGCAGTCGTAATCCGTCACCAGCGCCACCAGCGCGTACGCGATCTCCGCCTCCTTCGCCAGCTTCGCCTCCGGCATAGCGGTCATCCCGATCAGATCCCCGCCCCACAACCGGTGCATCAACGACTCCGCCCGAGTCGAAAAGGCCGGCCCCTCCATGCACACGTAACACCCCCGGTCGTGCACCGAAAATGAGTCCTGAGTGCGAAGTCCTGAGTCCTGAGCGTTTCCCCCTTCATCCTTCTCCGCCCGCCCCGCTTCCAACAACACCCCTCGCAGCACCGGGCAGAACGGCTCCGCGAACTCCACGTGCACCGCCGCCTTATCGAAGAACGTCCCCGCCCGCCGAAACGTCCGGTCGATCACCTGGTCCGGCACCACTAAATCCCGCGGCCGAAACTCCTCCCTCAACGACCCCACCGCGCCCGACGCCAGGATATGCGTCACCCCCAATTGCTTGAGCGCAAACATGTTCGCCCGGAACGGCACGTGCGACGGGTTCAGCAAATGCCCCGCACCGTGCCGCGAAAGAATAAACACCGGCACCCCCGCCCACGTCGTCTCCAAAATCGCGTCCGACGGCGCCCCGAACGGCGTCTCCACCTCGTGCCGCCGCACCGCGTCCGCGCTCACCGATTCCGTCAACGCCTGCCCGAGGCCGGTGCCCCCGATCAGGCCGATCTTGATGTCAGGCATAGGTGCCCGAAGCGTATTCCGCCAAGCGCGAAAGGTAAATGGACGGCACGACCGTTCCTGACGCCGTATACTATTGAATGTAGGGGTCACGAGGTGCGTGCAAATGACATGACAATCGAAATCGACGAATCAACTGCCCGGTTGCTCGACCAGATTCGGGACGAGGCGCACAAGCGTGACCTCACGGTCGACGCGTACTTGGCTCAGTTGATCCGCGCCGCGCCGACCGCCGCCCCCCCAGCCGAACGGACCGGCTTGCACGAGGTGAAGATCGAGCAGTCGCGTGTCACCCCTCGCCGGCGCCTGTCCCGGCAGGAAATCGATTCGATTCTTGAAGAGGGAAGCGACGCCCCGACGCTGGACGAACACGGGGTCTGCACGTACTCGCGGGCCGACATCTACTTTGATCACGACTGATGGGTTACCTGCTCGACACGGGCATTCTCCTGCGAGTTCGACACGCTCGACCCGCGCCGGCGGGCGATCCGCGCGGCCGTGCTCCATCTCATGGAGACCGAGGGCGAGTTGTTCACCACGGTTCAGAACGCGGCCGAGTATTGGAACGTCTCGACCCGGCCGGCCACCGCGCGGGGCGGGTTCGGTCGGTCCCTCGACCAGACCGACGTACAACTCGTGCGGATCGAGCGTGCGTTCACGATGCTCTCCGAAGACCCGGAAACGTACGCGGTCTGGCACGACCTGGTGCGCCGGTACGGGGTGAGTGGCGTGCAAGTCCATGATGCCCGCATCGTGTCGGTCATGATGGTCATGGGGATCAGTCATGTGCTGACGCTGAACCCCACGGACTTCGCTCGGTACAGCGAGGTTACTGCTGTCACGCCCGAACAGGTCGTTCCACAGCCTCGACCTTGATTCGTTTCGCCC
>DATHXE010000693.1:0-9899 GCA_035459845.1 Tepidisphaeraceae bacterium
TCTATAACAACGCGAGCGACGACGACGCCCAGTTCGCCGCCGCCATCGACGCCGCCCGGGACGGCGGCCTGCCCGTCGTGTTCGCCACCCGCACCCGCCCCGACGGCTCGCTCTGGGACTTCGCCCCGCCCGCAAAACACCAGCTGCTCGGCGTCGCCAACGTCGTGCGCGAGGACGTCGTCCGCACGTACGACCCCGCCCCGGTCGGCCGGGCCAGCCTGGCAAGCGTGACCGTCGACAAGGCGGGCGTCGCCACGCCCGAGTGGGCCAAGCGCCCGTTCCTGCTGCACTACTACGGCCCGCACGACAAGGACGGCACGCCCGCGACGTTCAGCTACGTCCGGGCCGCCAGCGTGCTGGCGGCGGCGATCGGCAAGCAGAAGCTGTCGACCGCCGCGCAGACCGGAGTCTCGCCCGAGATGTTCCGCGGGAAGATCGTCCTGATCGCGACGATCACGGCGGCGACGTACGACCTCAAGTCGTCGCCCACGAGCGTGAAGTACCCCGGCGTCGAGATCCACGCGACGGCGATCCAGAACATGATCGAGGGGAGGCGGGTGATCCCCGTCGCCGCGGGCTGGCCGATCGCGCTGGGTGTGTTCGGGTGCCTGGTCGGGGCGGTGATGACGGTCGTCCCGCGCCGCGCGCCGGGCAAGGTGCTGGGCGGGCTCGCGGGGCCGGCGATCGTGCTCGGCGTGTGCGGGTGGCTGTTCATGGGCGGGCGGGAGATCCGCTGGCTCGCGCCGGCGGCGCCGCTGACGGCGACCGTCATCGCCGCGTTCGTCGCGATGGCCTACAGCTACCTGACCGAGCTCCGCCACCGCCAGTTCATCCTCAAGGCGCTGGCCCAGAGCGTCTCGCAGGAGGTCGCCGACGCGATCGCCAGGGACCCGAAGAAGCTCGAACTCGGCGGCGACCGCCGCGAGATGACCGTGATGTTCACCGATTTGGCGAACTTCACCACGCTCAGCGAGCGGATCGAGGTCGAGCGCCTGGCCGACACGCTCCACTACTACCTGGAGGAAATGTCCGGCGTCGTGTTCGGCGAGAACGGCACGCTCGACAAGTACATCGGCGACGCGATCATGGCGTTCTGGAACGCCCCGCTCGACCAGGGCGACCACGCCGTCCGCGCCTGCCGCACCGCTCTGGAAATGCGCCGCCGCGAGGCCGTCATCCAGCCCGCGATCCGCGAGATGGCCGGGACGGAAGTCTACAGCCGGATCGGCATCAACTCCGGGCCGATGGTCGTGGGAAACATGGGGAGCAGCTACAAGTTTTCGTACACAGTGCTGGGCGACTCGGTGAACCTCGCGGCCCGCCTCGAAGGCGCCAACAAGATGTACGGCACGCGGATCATGCTGAGCGAGACGACGGCTGCGATCGTCCGCGATAAGTTCACGATGCGCAAGCTCGACCTGCTCCGCGTCAAGGGCAAGCTCAAGCCGATGGGCGTGTACGAGCTGATCGCCGAGGGCGCGGTCGACGAAACGACGGCGGAGTTGATCCGGCGGTACGAGGCGGCGCTGGCGGCATATCAGGCGGGCAAGTTCGACGAGGCTCGCAGCGAATTGGAGGCGATGTTGGAGAGTCACCCGGACGACGGGCCGACGATGGTGCTGCTGAAGCGCGTGCGGACGTTGATCGAGGACCCGCCGGAGGCGTGGGACGGGGTGTACGTGGCGAAGGAGAAGTAGGAAGGAGACAGCTGCGACGCAACGCGTTGGTGACGCGCGGCTCGCGCACCGGTTAGAGATCGAGCGCGTCAGCAGGTCGTTGACCTGCAGCTAACTGGGTGGTCCCGTCCCCTTTCCGCGCGGGTGGCCGTATGATGGGGTGCGTCGAACCAGAGGAGACCGCGCGATGAGAAGACTTGCCGGATTGGTGGCCCTGTCGGTGTTGTCGGGCTCGGCGCTGGCCGAGGACGTGTTCGTGAAGCAGTCGCGCGTGGTCGTGCGCGAGGGGAAAGGCGCGGCGTACGACGAGGTGACGACCGTCGCCAAGGGCGACCGGCTGCAGGTGGTCGGGCGCGAGGGGCCGTGGATCAAGGTGCGGGCGAAGGGGCGCGAGGGGTACGTGTTCGAGTCGGCCGTGGCGGACCAGAAGCCGGGCGAGGATTTGGGCGCGGGCCTGAGCAAGATGCTCGGCGGGAACGCGCAGGCCTCGAGCGCGTCCGACGCGGCGGCCGGCAAGGGGCTGGGCGAGGCGCTGGACCTGGCCAAGTCGCGCGGGCAGAGCACGGCGGGGTTGCAGAAGATGAAGGCGATCCGGAAATCGGTCAGCGGCAAGGACTGGGAACAGTTCACCCGCGAGGGGAACGTGGGGCCGAACAAGTAGGGCTCGCGGGATGACAGGCGGGACGGGGTTTGAGAATTCAGAGACAACCGATGCACAAGCAAATCATCAAGACGTTCCTCGCCGGCGCCCTCCTGTTCGCCGCGGGGTGTAATCAGCAGCAGATGGCCGCCGGGATGAAGATGGGGTCGGCCGTGACGATGTCGGAGGAGAAGGAGGACGAACTCGGGCAGTCGGTGGTGATCGCGGCGACCAACCGGTGGCCGATCCTGGACCGGCCGGCACTGAACAAGTACGTGACGCTCGTCGGGCTGACGGTGGCCGGGGCGACCAATCGGCCGGACGGGAACTGGCAGTTCGCCGTAATCGACACGCCGGACATCGGGGCGTATTCCGGGCCGGGCGGGTACGTGCTGGTGACGCGCGGGGCGATCGAGGCGATGGAGGACGAGGCCGAGTTGGCCGGGGTGCTGGCGCACGAGATCGCGCACGTGGCGAACAAGGACGGGTTCGAGGCGGTCAAGCGGGCGCGGTTTAACGAAGGCGCGCTTCAATTCGCGGCGGCCTCGGACTCGCGGCTGGCGGCGTTCGGCAAGGAAACGGATTTGCTGGTGAACACCGTCCTGACCAGCGGGTGGAACCAGGACCAGGAGACCAAGGCGGACACGTCGGCGGTGAAACTGCTCCAGCGGGCCGGGTACGACGCGGGCGGGCTGCCGCGGTTTTTGGCCCGGATGGAGCAGCGCCGGGGCGGCAGCGGGCGGGGCAAGGCGTTCGGCACGCACCCGGGGACGGCCGACCGGGTCGCCAAGACGACGGCCCAGATCGGGTCTGCAAAACCTGGCGCGACGAACCGGGAGCGTTTTGCCCGGGCGAAGGCCGAGGCTAGACTCTGAGTGGTCCGGGGGCGTGCGACCCGACGTCGCGCGCGGTCCGGACCGTTCCCACATCCCGCTCCACGGGAATCCGACTCTTCCGGAGTTGGCGGAACTGGGCCGTCCGCGCGCGTTCGAGGAGTTGCACCCGGTGACGACGTTGTCGAGCAGTATCAGCCGTGTCTTGAAGCTGGGGTTGGCCGTGGGGGCCTGCGCGGGGGTCGGGGGGTGCGTGATCGAGACGTACTCAGACCCGATCGTGGTGCCGCGGCCGGCGACGATGCCGACGGTCGCGTACGTACCGACCTTCCCGGAAATCGGCTCGTCGGCGACGCAGGGCGCTCGGCCGGCGACCTCATCGACGACGACGCTCGCCCCGGGGACGCACGCGGTCACGACCACGCAGCCGGCGGGACCCGTCGCGATCGATGCGCGGACGCGCGACCAGATCGGGCAGCTCGCGCGTGACGCGATCCTCCGACGGTACCCGGCCGCGCGGGACGCGAAGCTCAACGACTACCTCGTGCTCGTGGGCAGCTTGGTCGGCATTGCGTCGAGCAACCCGAACGCCGATTTCGACTTCGTCCTGCTCGACACCGACCAGCCGGTCGCGGGGGCGACCTGGCCGAAGACGCTGTTCGTCTCGCGCGGCCTGCTGGCAAAGATGGAGGACGAGTCCGAGTTGGCCGGCGTCCTGGCGCGGGAGATCACGAACCTGGAGAGCGGGCGGGCGCTTAAGGCGATCGGGTATCTGGCGGACGCGCCGCCGGCGGCGAGCAAGCCGACGTCGCAGCCGCAGACGCGCCCGACGACCGGCGCGGGGGCGGCGAAGAGCGACGGCGCGACGCCCGCATCGGCGGTCCTCAAGCCCACGGAGATCGTGACGCTCACGGACGCGGGCCTGCGCCAAGCGGGTCAGAAGCTGGCGGATGTGATCCTTAAGGGTTCGATGGGGGCCGAGGCGGAGCAGGCGGCGGACCTGGAGGGCGCGCGGCTCGCGGCGGCGGCGCGGTACGCGCCGGACGGGTACCTGCGGGTGCTCACGCGGATCAAGTCCGGGGCGCCGAACTCGCCCGAGTGGGCGCGGATCAAGGCGCTGGACGAGAATCTGCCGATCATCGCGAAGTCACACCCGAAGGCGGACGTGACGCTGCCGCACCGGTTTCAGGAGTACGTGAAGGCTGCGCGTAACGATTAACGATTAATGCTTAAGGGGCCATTCTCGTTGGGCACATTCTGGCGCGGGGAGGCGGTATGAAGTTGGGCGAATGGGAGCGGACGGTCCCCGACTGCTTGAAGTCGGACACGATTTGGCGGGTTACGGCGTACCGAATGGCGCTCTTCCTGTCCGACCTCGCGTGGCACGATGTCACGAAGCTTTATGGCGACCGGCGGACGATCGCGCTTTCCGATCAGTTGTACCGGGCGGTGGGGTCGATCGGCGCCAACGTGTGTGAGGGGTATTCGCGCAGCACCGGGAAGGACCGAGCGCGATTCTACGAGTACGCGTTGGGCTCCGCGCGGGAGTCTCGCGACTGGTATTACAAGGGTCGTTTCGTCCTGGGCGACGCCGTCTCCGCGCACCGCATGGAAATGTTGACGGAAATCATCCGACTCCTGATCACCATGGTGCCCGACCAGCGCGCGACCAAGCGCCGCCTGGGCAAGGCCTCCCGCACCCCAACCACCCCTTAAGCATTAATCGTTAATCGTTACTCACGCCTTGCCGTCGCCGAGCAGCGCCGCGACGTACTGCTCCGGGTCGAACGGGGCGATGTCGTCGGGGGTTTCGCCCAGGCCGATGAACTTGACGGGCAGGCCGAGTTGGTCGCGGATGGACATGATCACGCCGCCCTTGGCGGTGCCGTCGAGCTTGGCTAGGAAGATGCCGCTGACGCTGATCGCGTTGCCGAACGTGTTGGCCTGGTTGATCGCGTTCTGGCCGGTCGTCGCGTCGAGGACGAGCAGGCTCTCGTGCGGGGCGCCGTCGATCCGCTTGGCGACCACGTCGCGGATCTTCACGAGCTCGCGGATCAGGTGTTCCTGCGTCGGCAGGCGGCCGGCCGTGTCGACGATCAGCACGTCCATGTTGCGCGTCTTGGCGGCCTCGCACGCGTCGTAGGCGACGGCGGCGGCGTCGGAGTTCTGCTTGTGCTTGACGATCTCGACGCCCAGCCGCTCGGCCCAGATCGAGAGCTGGTGGACGGCCCCGGCGCGGAAGGTGTCGCCGGCCGCGACCATCACCTTTTTATTGAGCTCGTTCTTGAGGTACGACGCGAGCTTGGCGATGGACGTGGTCTTGCCGGCGCCGTTGACGCCGGCGACGAGGATGACGGTCGGGCCGGTGGGGGCGAACTTGAGTGCGCGGTCGAGGTTGCCCCACCCGCCGAGCATTTCCTCGCGGATGATGGCCAGGCACTGGTCGGCGTTCTTGATCTTCCCGAGGCGCCAGCGCTCGCGCATGGTGGCGACGATCCGCTCGGCGTTCTTGACGCCCACGTCGGCCTGGAGGAGCTTTTCCTCGACCTCGACGAGGAAGTCCTCGTTGATCTGCCGGCCGGGGATGAAGAGCGTCCGGACGTCCGTGTTGAGGATCCGGGCGGTCTTCTTGAGCGCGCCTTTGAGCTTGTCAAATGCCTTGGCGAAGATCGACATGGGGAGAAGGGGTCAAAGGCCGGGTCGACGTGGCACGGGCTACCAGCCCGTGATGCAGCAACCGTCCTAATCAAAGCACTCCAACGATTTCAGACTCACGGGCTGGTAGCCCGTGCCACGAGGGATCAGTCCGACGCCAGCGTGTCCTCGGGTTCGGGCTGTCGCTCTAACGCGACCGGCTCCTCGTCGGTGCGGTCGATGACGAGGGGGCCGGCGCTCGTCGGGATCTCGCTGGCGCCGAGGGGGCCCGAGATCAGGTCGTTGAACTCGCGGAGGACCGAGTCGAGGACGCCGTTGACGAAGCCGCCGGAGTTTTCGGTCGAGTACTGCTTGGCGAGCTCGATGGCCTCGTCGATGACGACCTTGGGCGGGGTGGCGGTGTTGGTGAGTTCCCACACGGCCAGGCGGAGGACGGCGCGGTCGACGCCGGGCTGTCGGCGGACGGGCCACTGCGGGGCGAGGCGGTCGATCCAGGCGTCGATCGAGTTGCGCGTCTCCCAGGTGCCCTCGGCCATGTGGCGGGCGTAGGCGCGGACGTCGTCGTCGGCAGCCAGGTCGTCGCCGACGCGCTCGACCATGTCGCGGTCGGAAGCGTCGTCGTGGGCGTCCCAGACGAAGAGGGTGCGCAAGGCGAGTTCTCGTACTTGTCGGCGGTTTAACATCCGCCGGGAGTATAGGGGGGATTGGGGGCGGGGGGGAGGGGGTCGGAGGAGATGGGGAGGTGAGGGGGTGGAGAGGTGGGGTGGGGAGGCGCGGGCTATCGCGCTACCGCGCGCATCATCAGGGGGTCTCGCGGCCGCAGGGTGATGGTGGGGTGCAGGCGGACGGGGGCGTCGTCGGCGCGCTCCAAGCGCCATCGCCGCGCAAACGTCGCGAGCAACAAGATCCCTTCGAGCCAGGCGAGGCTTTCGCCGACGCACTGGCGGGGGCCGCCGCCGAAGGGGAAGTAGGCGTAGCGCGGGCGGGCGGCGTCGTCGCCCGCGAGCCAGCGGCCGGGGTCAAACGTCTCGGCGCTCGGCCACCAGCGGGGGTCGCGGTGGACGAGGTGCTGGGACATGAGGATGACGTTTTCGGGCGGGATCGTGTACGTGGTGCCGGGGACGGCGTACTCGGCTACGTTCGCGCGGCCGAGCACCCAGGCGGGCGGGTAGAGGCGCATGGACTCGGCCAGGACGGCGCGGGTGTAGGGGAGCGCGTCGGCGTCTGCCGCAGTCGGTGTGCGGCCCCCGAGGACGCGGTCGAGCTCTTCGTGGAGTTTTTCCTGGGCGTCGGGGTTCTGGGCCAGGAGCAGCCAGGTCCAGACCAGCGCGTTGGCGGTCGTCTCGTGGCCGGCGGAGAAGAGGGTCATGGCCTCGAAGCGGAGTTGCTGGTCGTCCATGCCGCTGCCGTCGCCCTCGGCGGACTCGTCGCGGGCGCGGAGGAGGATCGAGAGGAAATCGCGGCGGTCCTCGTCGGGCCGGGCGCGGCGGTCGGCGATCATGCGGTCGAGCGTGGCGAACACGCGGTTGCGGGCCTTGAAGAAGCGGAAATTACTTGGGAGCGGGAGGAGGTTGAGCAGCGGGGCCAGGGGCGTCCGGGAGCGGTCGAACATGCGCACGGTGATGTCCATGGCGTGGCCGATCTCGTCGACCTCGGCGGCGATCTCGGCGTCAAAGAGCGCTTTGGCGACGATCTCGAGCGTGACGCCGGTCATGGCGTCGCGGACGTCGAAGGGCTGGCCGGGGCGGAATGAGTCGGCGGCGCGCTCGCCGAACTTGACGATCGTGTCGGCGTACTCGGCGACGCGGCGGGCGTGGAACGCGGGCTGGATCATCCGCCGTTGCCGCTTGTGGAAGTCGCCCTCGCTGGTGAGCAGGCCCTCGCCGAGCGTGATCTTGGCCATCCGCAGGGCCGGGCCCTTCGTGAAGTTGTCGGCGCGGGTGACGAGGACGTCGCGGATCACGTCGGGGTGGGAGAGGAGCCAGATGCGGCGCGGGCCGACTTTGAAGGAGACGACGTCGCCGTACTGCCGGTGGACGTCGGCGAAGAAGCCGGTGATGTCCCGGCGCATGCGGAGGTAGTTCGAGAAGGAAAAGAACGGCCGGGGGCCGGGGGCGAGCATGGGGGGATTATGGGGGCGGAGGGTCTCGGGACCAACCCGGGGAAAGTCGGCGGACGCGCGATGCCCATCAAGCCCGGCGGCTAAAAGCGCATCCTACTTCCGGCGTTTCGCGCGCTTCCTCGACTTGGTGGACGAGGGCTTCCGCGCGGCGTCGCCACCGGCTTCGATCGCGCCCAGCACCCCGATCATCTCGACGGCGGCTTCGGCGGCGCGTTCGCCGGCGTGGCCGTGCGAGCCGCCGACGCGGTCGAGGGCCTGCTGGTGGGTGTTGGTCGTCAGAACGCCGAAGATGACCGGGACGCCGCTGGTGATGGCGACGGCCTGGAGGCCGCGGGCGCACTCGCCGGCGACGTAATCGAAGTGGGGCGTGTCGCCGCGGACGACGGCGCCGAGGCAGACGACGGCGGCGTAGCGCCCGGTCGCGGCGAACGCGCGGGCGGCGACGGGCAGTTCGAACGCGCCCGGGACGCGGACGAGTTCGACCTGTTTTTCCGACACGCCGAGCTCCGTCAGCCGCCGCACGCACCCGGCCAGAAGTTCGTCGACCAGGTCGGCGTTGAACCGGGCGGCCGCGACGCCGATGCGGGCGCCCGAGGGGAGCTTAACGGACTGGAGGGCGGCGGGAACCTGGGTGCTCATATCGCGCCAGTTTGGGGGGAAAGTTGGCGATTGTCCATTGCCGGTTGCCCATTGCCGAACGACTCCCGAGTGCGGCGCCGCGCGGGTTCGAATAGGGTGGCGCGGCCGCGTTGTCATTCCGGCGCGACGATCTTCGTCCCCGTGAGCATGTACTGCCAGAGGGCGTCGAACTGCTTTTCGGCGTCGCCGTCGAGGACGTCTTTGCGGTCGGTCTTTCCGCCCTCGGAGAACTGGGGCATCTTCGTGCCGGGCTGGTAGCGCATGGGCTTGCGCATCCAGCGGAAGTAGAAGTCCTCGGTCATGCGGTCGGCGAGGCGGGCGAAGTTGGGGGCGGGAGCCTCGAACGGGCTGACGGCGCGCGTGTCGCCGATCGAGTGGCAGGTGATGCAGGCGAAGCCGGCGTCGCGGCCGGAGAGTTGGCGGCCGATCTCGATTAGGTCGGGCTTAGGGTCGGCGCGGGGCGGCGTGGTCGTCGCGACGCCGTGCTCCTGGGCCATCCCGCGCGCGAGGCCCGCGGCCTGCGTCGGGAAGCCGGGCATGCGGGCGCGCATCCAGTAGCGCGGCTTGTAGGTCGTCTCGCCGGCGATGAACGCTTGCGCCCACTCGGGGCGGAGCTTTTCGCCAGCCCAGGTGAGCGCGGGGCGCTGCTGGTCGCCGCCGATGTTGATCCGGTCGCCGCCGAGCAGGCCCTTGAGGTGGGCGGGGTAGAACGCCCGGTTGCCCTTGCCGGCGGGGTCGTCGGGCTGGTCGTTCTCGACGTTGGCCTCGGGCGGGGCGATGTCGGCGAGCTCGCTTTCGGCCAGGGCGGTCCACGCGTCCTCGACCTCGTCTCGCGTGTGGCAGGCGGCGCAGTTGAAGCGGCGGATCGTCCGCGCGGCGAACTCGACGGGGACGTCTTCGCCGAGGCCGGGCGTCTTGGCGGCGGCGTAGGCGACGAGGGCGGCGCGCCGGGCGTCGGGGAGCGCGAAGTCCGGGGCCTTGCCGCGCTTGGCCGGATCGGCGGCGACGCACCCTTTGGCCCAATCGGACGTCGACACGAGGTCGGCCAGCGCCGCGGCTTTCGCCGTCGACGTGACGCCATCGATCGTGTGACAGTTCGCGCACCCGGACGACGCGAACAGCGCCTTACCGCGCGCCGCGTCGCCGACGGGCGATGGGGCGAGTTTGGCGTCGGCCTTCTTGGTCAGATAGGCGACGAGCCGATCGGCCTCGTACTCGGTCAGGTGGAAATTGGGCATCCGAGCCCACTTGTAGTGCTTCTGCGGGTCGATCAACCACGTGCGGAGGACGCCGGACTGAAATTTGGCGTTCACGTACGCCAGCGGGACGCGCTT
>DATHXE010000694.1:0-4825 GCA_035459845.1 Tepidisphaeraceae bacterium
CCCGACGTCGGGGGCCGAATACGCGTGGGAGATGGCCCTGCGGAACGCGCCGGTCGCGACGGCGAACGTGCGCGGCAAGGTCGACGTGGACGCGGCCACGCTGGACGTCGAGAAGTTCGTGCTGTCGGTCAAGGTCGACGCCGGCCCTCCGCCCGATGTGCTTCCGGCCGCGCTCCAGGAGGCGCTGACGCGCCTGCCGGTGAATGGCACGGCATCGATCGGCGGGCAGGCGCACGTCCCGCTCACGAACGTGAAGGCGAGCGTGTACGAGCTCGGCGTGGACGTCGGCTGGTCGGTCGAGTCGATCCCCGGGCACGCCGGGCGCGTCGACCGGGCTTCGATGAAGTTCAAGCTCGCCAGCGGCGAGCCCGACGCGGCCGGCAACCCGCGGACGCACCTGACGATCGGCCTGATCGACCTGGCGACCGGGGACACGTTCGTGCGGGTCGAGAAGGGCGAGGCGACTCTGGACGTGGCCGCCCGGACGTGGTCCGCGCGCGAGATCCTGATCAAGGCCGAGGCGGGGAAAGACCGGGCCGCCCTACCGGTGCCGCTGGCGCGACTCGTCGAGAAGTACGACGTCGCGGGCAAGGCGCAAATCACGCTCGCGGGCACCGGGCCGACCCGGGCGGCGGACGATCGGCCGTACCTGGACCAGGTCGACCTCGAAGGCCTGGCGTACGCGCGAGAGCTGTCCTTCAAGCCGGCGAAGTTCGACCGCCCGTTCACGGCGGTCTCGGGCGCCGTCCGCCTGAGCCGGAAGGCCGTCGCGATCGAGAACGCGCAGGGCCGCTACGGCGACGACGAGTTCTTCGTCACGTCCGCCCGCATCTCGCTCGAGGGGATCGACCGCGAGTTTCAGATCCGCGAAGTGACCGGGTCGGCCCGCCTCTCAGGCCGGACGCTCGATTACCCGCTCGTGCTCGGCAAGGTGTTCCAGGAGGTCCGCCCGACCGGCACGTGGTACGTCAGTGGCAACCTGACCCGAAAGGCCCACCCGGCGCCCGGGGAGAAGCCGGCGTTCTGGTTTGACATCACGGCCGACGGCCACGCGGGCGGTGCAATCAGCCAGTACGGCATCCCGCTCGCGAACGTGAAGGCCGAGATTGCCGTCAGCACGAAGGCGACCGAGGTGCGCAACCTCGAGGCGACGAGCCTCGGGGGGACGGTCAAGGCCGAGCTGACGTTCACGCACCCGGACAAGGCCGCCGGCAAGCCGCCCATGTACGCGGGCAAGGGGTGGGTGCGCAACGTCGACCTCAAGGCGATGAGGGAGTTGCTCGCCGACCACGGGAGGGAGTTCAAGCGGCTGTCGGGCGTCGGGAACGCGGACCTGACGTTCGACGGGGTCGGCAAGTCCGAGAAGCAACCGGACCCTTGGGCAGGCTTTCACCTGGCCGGCAAGGTCGACGTGACCGGCGGGCAGTACTGGGGGGCGCCGGTGCTGGAGGACGTCGCCGGTCGTGCCAACGCCAGGCCGGACGCCCTGACGGCGAGCACGGTGCGCGGCGATTTCGTGCTGCGCGAAAAGGTGTTCACGCTCGCCAACGCGTCGGTCAGCGCCCCCCTGTTCGGCGTGCAGGGCGACGGGACGATCGGGATGGACGGCAAGCTCAACCTGCGCGTCATCGCTGCCCCGCTGGCGGACTGGAAGGAGCAGATTAAGCGCACGAAGGTCCCGATCGTGAGCGACGTCGCCGGCGAAATCTTCGGCGCCTTCCAGGGCATCCTCAACGGCGCCCAGCGCACGCTGCTGTACGAGTTCAAGGTCGGAGGGACCGTCAAGGAGCGGAAGATCGAGGCGGTCCCCGCGCCGGTGCTGACCGAGGGCGTGGCGAAGTGGATCCGCGAGTCGACGAAGTGACCTGGTTCGATTACTGACCGCTGGAACATCGAAAGCGCGACGCGAAGCCCACCGAAGTTGGCCGTTCGGCCGATTTCGTAAGCGGACGAAGCTCGTTCTTCAGTTCGTGGTGCCGTACTTCGTGCCGCGCGGGGCGTCTGGACCGACTTCTTTGACGACGCCTTTCCACATTGTTTCGAGGTTGCCGACGAGCTTGTCGAAGGCTTCGGCTTCGGTCTTGAGGCGGTCGGCGTCGATGGCGTCCTTGGTGTTCCAGGCGGTGGCGATGCCCTTGCGGGACGAGGTGGCCTCGGCGAGGCCGTAGACGTAGCCGTTGCGCGTGTCGAAGAGGACGGCGGACGCGGTGGTCGTGACCTGGGTGGCCTGCGTGGGCGCGAGGCCGAGCGTGATCACGCTGATCGGGGTCGCCAGGTCGCGGTCGTGGAAGGCGGTGTCGAACGTGTAGACCAGGAGCAGGTCGCACTGGAGTTGGGCGGCGGCGGCGCGGAGGTCTCGGTCGGAGCCGAAGTGGTTGGGCATGAGCATTCGGCCGAGCGGGGCGATGCCGCGGACCTGGGGGAGCTTGCGAAGGCGGTCGATCGCGTCTTCGGATTCGACGTCGCGCGCGGTGACGACGGAGAACGCGCCCGAGCCGTGGCTGGCGTGGACCGTTTCCGAGCGGTACCCGGGCTGCTGGATACGGACGACGGCGACGTTGGCGGGGAAGGCGGCGAGGGGCTTCTTGTCGAACGCGGCCTGGATGTCCGTGGCGGTGCCGGCCTTTTGTACCTCGGGGGTGATGCCGAGCGCGCGGAAGTCGGCGGCGCCGCCGGGGGCGGTGTAGGCCGCGGAGCAGCCGGTGAGGAGGGTGATCAGGGTAGATGCGATGAAGAGGCGGGGCATGGGGGTCCTTTCGATGTGGACGTGCGTTCCCCGGCGAAGGACATGGTCACCGGAGGTGACCATGCCGCTCGGGGCGTGAGGAGGGGGAAGGAGGGCGCGTTACTTGACGGTCGTCTCGTACTTCACGCCCTCCGGCGTCGGCACCGGGACGGCGACGGTGGTGCCGGAGGCGCCGTCGGTGCGGCGGGTGGCGTCGACGGCGACGAAGGCGGTGTAGGCGCTCATCAGGCCGTGCTCTAAGGCGAGGGTTTTGATCTGGGCGGGGAGGTCGGTGACGGTTTCCCAGGCGGAGCGGTCGGCGAGGTCGGCGATCTTCATGCGGGCCCAGATGGGGCGGAGGGCGGTGTTCTTCGCTGTGGCCGAGTCAAGGTCGGGGGTGAGGGTGATGGTCTCGGGTTCGTTGGCGGTTTTGCCGGTGACGCGGACGGTGGGTTTGCCGGCGCCGGCGAACTTGCCGGTGACGATGACGGGGCGGCCGACGAAGAGGTCGGGGATCTGGGCGGGGAAGACGTCGGAGACCTTCATGCCGCCGAAGTCGATAGAGAGGTCGGTGAGGGCGGGGTGGGCGATGCGGTCGAAGAAGGCGGTCATCACCGGCTCGGCCTTCTCGTCGTGGGCGAGGTAGGCGACGGCGCCGCGGCCGATCTTGGCCATGTGCTCGAGGAGGTAGCGGTTGACGCTCGAGCCGACGCCGAACGAGAAGATGCGCGAGGCGCCGAGCTTGGCGCGGATCTCGCGGAGGATCTCGGCCTCGTTGCCGATGAAGCCGTCGGTAAGGAAGCAGACGAAGCGGAGGCGGGACGGGTCGGCGGGGGCGTCGAGGGCGGCCCGGATGCCTTCGAGCATCATGGTGCCGCCGCCGCCGTAGTTTTCTTCGAGGTAGGCCAAGGCGCGGGCAACGTTGTCGCGCGATGCAGGAATCGCGCGGGGCGTCATGAGCTGCGCGTCGGAGGCGAACTTGATGACCTGGAAGGTGTCGTCGGGACGCATGCGTTGGAGCGAGGTTCGGATGGCGGCCTTGGCCTGTTCGAGGGGACGGCCGGACATGGAGCCGGAGCAGTCGACGACGAAGACGAGCTCGAGGGGCTTGCGCGGGAGGTTCTGGAGCGATTTCGGCGGGTAGAGCATGAGGGTGAAATAGCCGGCGCCGTTGTCGTCGCGCGTGGCGACGAGGCCGGCCTGGGGCTTGTCGGCGGCGACGCGGTAGCGGAGGACGAAGTCCTTGTTGGGGACTGCGTCGGCGTGAGAGAGGGTGACGGCCCAGCGGCGCTGTTGGCGGGCGATGGGCTGGTTGGCGCGCGCATCAACGGGGGCGGCGTCGTCGGCCTGGGCGCGAATGGCGTGGTTGACGCTGAGGAGGTCGGAGGCCGGGACGCCGGCGTCGATGTTGACGGAGAGGGCGATGTCGTGGCCTGATCGCTCGGTGGGCTTGAGGTACTGGACTTCGGTCTTCTGTCCCGATGCCCCGCGGTCGTTGCGCGCGACGGCGCCGACGCCCTGGCCGCTCGTCGACGGCGGGTTGAAGCGGGGGCCGACCACCATGGGGAAGTGCCACTCGTAGTAGCCGTCGGAATACGCGAGGGTGTGGAAGTAGCGAATGGCGATGTCGATGCGCTTGCCGGGCTCGATGTTGGCGACGGCCTGGGTGAAGATGTTGGGCCGCTCCTGGGTGAGCAGCGACGCGACGTAGCCCTGCGAGCGGGCGGCGTGGTAGACGCGCTCGGCCTCGGCGCGCTCGCGGATGATGCCGCGGATCTTGCGGTCGCCGATCGTCATGACGAACTCGTTGATCGCGGCGTTGTGCGGGAGCGGGAAGACGTAGACGGCCTCGATCTTGGAGTCGAACGGGTTGTGGTACTGCTGGGTGACGTCGACGGTGGCGATGTAGCCGGAGATGTTGGCCTTGACGTCGGTGTGCTTGAGGGGGACGGGAAGGGGCTTGGGGGCGTTGGGAACCTTGGCGACGAGGGCGCCGGAGCCGGGGATCATCCACTCGTCGTCCGGCGGGACGGGGCGAACGCTGGTGTTGTTGGCGTCGAAGGGCAGGGCGGTCGGGCCGCGGGCGACGATCCAGAGTTC
>DATHXE010000695.1:0-3476 GCA_035459845.1 Tepidisphaeraceae bacterium
GGCGCTGACGGCCGACCCCGTCCCGTCGCGCGACCGGTGCGTCCGCAGCGCGAGTACCGCCGCATCGGTAGGCCGGTCCAGCGCCCAGTCCGCCACCACGAAGGTCGGCGGCGCGAACGTCGGCACGGCGAATCGCCCGTCGGAGAACAGCAGCACCGCCGACGCTGCCGGCGGCGCGTAGACCGTCCGATCGGCGGGCAAATCCGGTAGCGCGGCGCCCGCCGGAAGGGGGCTCGTCGGCCCTGCGCCAAAACACACCACCTCGTACCGCACGGCCGGGTCGACGAGTTGCCGGATCCGCTCCTCCAACTTCGCCCGATCCCGGAACGTTGCCCCACGCGTCGACGGCGAACAATCGACCATCACGACCAGGTCCGCCGTCGCCGGCCGATGCCACGACGTCCCCGCCGCCGCCAGACTCAGCACGACGGCCGCCAGGAGCGCGAGGAGCTTCGACGTCCCGGCGATGGCGGGATGGCGGCGCGCCGCGAGGACGCTCAGCAGCGCCACGATCGCGGCGCAGATCGCGAGCAGCCAGGGGGAATGGAAACTGAACGGGAGTCGCGTCATCGCTCGCGCCGCATTGTCGATGCGCACTACAGGTTGACGCAAGCCGCCGGCGCGGGAAGGATCAAGGGTCGGTCACCCATAACTTCGCCCACGAGAAATTCCACGCATGCCCACCCAACCCGCCCGCTCCACCACCATTCTCGCCGTCCGCCGCGACGGGCAGGTCGCCCTGGGCGGCGACGGCCAGGTCACGCTCGGCAATATCGTCGTCAAGGCCGACGCGACCAAGATCCGCCGGGTCGGCGGGGGCAAGGTCCTCGTCGGCTTCGCCGGGAGCGCCGCCGACGCCTTCAGCCTGCTCGAGCGGTTCGAGAAGAAGCTCGGCGAGCACCCCGACAACACCCGCCGGGCCGTCATCGAACTCGCCAAGGACTGGCGCACCGACCGGGCCATGCGCCGCCTCGAGGCCATGCTCGCCGTCGTCGACAAGGACGTCTCCCTGATCGCCAGCGGCGCCGGCGACGTGATCGAGCCCTCCGACGGCGTCATCGGCATCGGCTCCGGCGGCGCGTTCGCCCTATCGGCGGCCAAGGCGCTACTCGCCCACACGCAACTGAGCGCCAAGGAGGTCGTCGAAGCCTCCCTGCGAATCGCCGGCGACGTCTGTATCTACACGAACACGAACGTCCGCGTGGAGACGATCGGGTAGGGGGGCAGGGAAAAACGAAAAGACGAAAAGACGTAAGCCGGGAACGCCGTCGAGCGCTCCAGGCTTTACGTTTTTCGTCTCTTGGTATTCCGGTTGGCCTACTTCACTTCCGCCAGCCGCAGGTTCTTGTACTCGACCCACATCGGCTTCCCCGCATGGAGTTGCAGCGCGATGATCCCTTCCTTGAGCGCCAGCGCCGGGTTGTTGTCCGTGAAGTCCAGCACGAGCCGGCCGTTCATGTAGTGCTTGACGTTGTTTCCCTTGGCGATGATCGCGACCTCGTTCCAGTCGTCCACCTTGAAGAGCTTCGTGTACTCCTCCTGAGTGATCAGCGGGGTCGGGTCGACGACCTTCTTGCCCAGCCCGGCCGCCGCGGCCTTCGGGTCGGGCTTGGCCTTGGGGTCGGCGGGCTTGGCCGTGGCGGCGGCGGCGTCATCCGCCGACGGCGCGTTCCACACGGCCTTCTCGCCCACCAAGCAGATCCGCCCGCGCTTCCCGCCCTCGTCGTAGATGAACCCGGACACGCTCGGCAGCTTGCTCTCGTTCCGCAACTCGTGCTGGTAGCCGCGCACGACCCAGCTGTTGCCCGTCTTGCCTTCGGTGATGTGCTTCGACCGGTACTGCACGCCCGAGTTGTTCGCCGCGTTCATTTTGAACGAGAACCGCAAATCGAAGTCGCCGACCTTCTTATCTTTGAGCACGATGAACGTGTTCCCCTTGGCCGGGTATTCCGGCGTCGTCTCGCCGCGGAGCGAGCCGTCCTTCACGGACCAGAGCTTCGGGTCGCCGTCCCAACCCGTCAGGTCCTTGCCGTTGAACAACTCGACCGCGCCGGCCGGGGCGGGCGGCAGCGCCTTGTCATCGCCAAACACGGACCCGGCCACGAACGAGAGCAGGACGACGGGGAGTATGCGGTTGAACATGAATCGTGTTGTACACCGCCCGCCACGAAGCGTCGAGAGGATCTTCCCCAGCCGCTTCGGCACGCGCGACCACCGACAATGGACAATTGACAATGGACAATTGACCATTCGGTCGATGCAGCATCTCATCGGAAACCCCGACGAATTCCCGATCCTTGAGCACTGGGACTTCTTCAACCACGCCGGCGTCTGCCCGCTCCCGCGCCGCGCCGGCGACGCCCTCCGGCACTTCGCCACCCAGTTCGAAGACGCCGCGTACCTCGGCTCCGGCTTCTACCGCCAGGTCGACGCCCTGCGCGCCTCGGCCGCCCGCATGATCAACGCGAGCCCGTCCGAGATCGCCCTGATCAAGAACACGTCCGAGGGCGTCGCCACCGTCGCCAACGCGATCGACTGGCAGCCCGGCGACCGCGTCGTCACGACCGCCGTCGAGTACCCCGCCAACATGTACCCGTGGATGGACGTCTCGCGCCGGTTCGGCGTCGAGCTCGTCACCGTCCCCGAAGAAAACCAGCCCGACGGCTCGCGCGCGGTGCCCGTCGACGCGCTCCTGGCCGCCTGCGACCACCCGCGCACGCGCCTGCTCGCCCTGTCTCACGTCGAGTACGCCTCCGGCCAGCGCTTCGACCTTCGCGCGATCGGCCAATTCACGCGCCCGCGCAACATCCTCCTCGCCGTCGACGCCATCCAGTCCATGGGCGTCCTCCCGATCGACGTCCGCGCGATGAACATCGACTTCCTGTCGGCCGACGGCCACAAGTGGCTCCTCGGGCCGGAGGGCGCCGGCGTCTTCTACTGTCGCCAGGAACTCCTGGCCACGATGCGCCCGCTCATCGTCGGCTGGATGAACGTGGTCAACGACCAGGACTACGGGAACTACGACTTCACGCTCAAACCCGACGCCCGCCGCTTCGAGGCGGGCACGCTCTGCGTCCCGGCGTTCCTGTCGCTCAAGGCCTCGCTGGAGATGCTGCTGGAGGTCGGCACCGACGCCGTCGCCGCGCGCCTCAAGCACCTTACCGACCACCTGATCACCGGCCTGCGCGCCAAGGGCTACCAGATCATCAGCCCGCGCCGCGAGGAGACGTGGAGCGGCATCGTCAGCTTCGCCTCTCCCCTGAACGGCCGATCGGCGGAGCACGAACACGCCGGGATCTTCAGGTGGTTCCGCGACCAACACAAAACCGAGATCGCCGTCCGCGAAGGGCGGCTGCGCGTGTCGGCCCACTTCTATAATACGGAAGAACAGATCGACCGGCTCGTGGATCGCCTGCCCTCGCATTCGTAGGGGGGGCACCGCCCACCGCTCGCGCACCCGGCCCTCGACCGTCTCA
>DATHXE010000696.1:0-10938 GCA_035459845.1 Tepidisphaeraceae bacterium
GTGAACGGCAACTGGAACATCCGCGTCTGCAGCGTCGGGCTGCGCATCTTGGCCGCGTCGAGTGGGTGGAGGAGCACCTTCGCGTTCGGAAACGCCTCGGTGACGACCGCGTGGTCCGCGAAGTGGTCGAAATGGGCGTGCGTCAGCCACAGGCCGATCACGTCGTACCCCTCGGCCCGCGCGACTTGGATCAGCGGCGTCATCGTATGGTCCGGCGCGTCGAAAAACACGGCCTGCTTGGTCGCGACGTCGGCGATGAGGTACGCGTTGGTCGACGCGAGCCCGCCGGTCGTGCTGTGGATCTTTAGTCGAGACATAGGCGGGGGATCTTACGGCGTCCGCCCCTCAGAAAAAGGGAGCCGGCTTGTCGCGGGACGAAGTAGAATCCGCGCTTCCCGCGGAGAACCCTGATGTGGCTCGCCATCTTCCTCTGGGCCGTCGGCGTCGCGGTCGCGCTCGCCGTCGGCTTCCTCGCCATCGTCGCGATGTTCGCCCGCTCCTTCCGGGGCGGCGGCGACGCCGGCGACAACCCGCTGGTTCGCCTGCTCTTCGCGCCCGGATTCTTCCTCGCGCGCAACATGGAGGGCGGGAACGCGCCGGTCATCTTCATCGGCTCTTGGGCCGTCTGGACGGCGGTGGGGATGGGCGTGATCGTGCTGGCGAATCTTTGACCCACGCGACGTGCTGACGCGCGGCCTCTTTTCCGGGTGCCATGCCCTCGCACCGCGCCGACTGACCTCGTTCGCGCGCGACCGTCATCGCGGTGAGTGGGCATGCCCCAGATGCGCGCGATTCGCGAACGACGTGCGCCGAGATGCAGATTTCAACTCAACGTCGCTGGGGCATGCCCACGCGAGCCGACTTCGCGTTTTCCCTCGCCACCCATTCGGCGGCTCGCGAGGGCATGGCACCCGGAAAAGGCGTTATCGCCGTGCCGCCTTGCGTTTGGTACGTGGCGCACGGGTGACCTTCGCCTTCGGCGTTCGCTTCACCGCCTTGGCGCCCTTCGTCGCCTTCGCCCCCAGCGCCACTTCCAGCACCTGGTCGATGTTCTCGACGAAGTTGAACTTCAAATTCGCCTTCACCTCGTCGGGGATGTCGGGCAGGTCCTTGTGGTTCCGCTTGGGGACGATCACTTCCTTGATCCCCGCGCGCATCGCGGCGAGCGTCTTTTCTTTGAGCCCGCCGATCGGCAGGACCAGGCCGCGGAGCGTGATCTCGCCGGTCATGGCGACGTCGTGGCGGACGGGGCGGTTGAGCAGGAGCGACGCGAGCGCCGTGAACATTGCCGTGCCCGCGCTCGGGCCGTCTTTGGGGACCGCGCCGGCGGGGACGTGGATGTGGATGTCGCACTCGGCGAGCAATTTGGGGTCGATGCCGAGCTTGGCGGCGCGGGAGCGGACGAGCGACCACGCGGCCGTCGCGCTCTCCTTCATCACGTCCCCGATTTGGCCGGTGAGCGTGATCGCGCCCTTGCCGGGCATGCGCGTCGCCTCGATGAAGAGGATGTCGCCGCCGACGGGCGTGTAGGCCATGCCGGTCGCGACGCCGGGCACGCTGGTGCGGCTGGCGAGCTCGGGCTCGAACCGGCGGGGGCCCAGGTACTTTTCGACGTCCTTCGGGTCGACGGTCTCGGACTGCTTGTCGCCGTAGACGATCTCGGCGGCGATCCCGCGGATGACGGACCCGATGCTCCGCTCGAGGTTACGCACGCCCGCCTCGCGCGTGTACGCCTCGATGATCGTCTGCAGCGCGTCGTCGCGGAACTTGGCCTGTTTGGCGGTCAGGCCGTTGGCCTCGAGCTGCCGCGGGACGAGGTACGTGCGGGCGATGTTGAGCTTGTCCGACTGCGTGTAACCGGGGATCTCGATGACCTCCATGCGGTCGCGCAGCGGGCCGGGCACGGTGTCCATCGAGTTGGCGGTCGCGATGAAGAGCACCTTGGAGAGGTCGAACGGGACGTCGAGGTAGTGGTCGGTGAACGTGTGGTTCTGCGCGGGGTCCAGGACCTCGAGCATCGCGCTGGCGGGGTCGCCGCGGAAGTCGCTGCTCATCTTGTCGATCTCGTCGAGCATCATGACGGGGTTTTTCGTCCCGGCCTTGCGCAGCTCGGCGATCAGGCGGCCGGGCATCGAGCCGATGTACGTGCGGCGGTGCCCGCGGATGTCGGCCTCGTCGCGCACGCCGCCCAGCGCGACGCGGATGAACTTGCGGCCCATGGATTCGGCGATCGACTTGCCGAGCGACGTCTTGCCGACGCCCGGCGGGCCGACGAAGCACAGGATCGCCCCGGCCCCGCCGACGTTGGCCTCGCCCGGGTTGCCGTCGACCACGGTCGGGTCGTCCGGGACGGCCGGCTTGCCCGCGTCCGCGACGGCGGCGCCGCCAGCGCCGGGCGAGCCCGTGGCGCGCACGGCCGACGTCTCGGTCTTCTCGGCCTTCGCGCCCTTCGCCCGCGTCTGCTGCTTGAGCTTCAGCACGGCCAGGTACTCGATGATCCGCCGCTTGACCTTGTCCAGGTCGTGGTGGTCGCGGTCCAGGATCGCCCGGGCCTCCTTCAGGTCGAGCTTGTCGGTCGTCGTGACCGCCCACGGGAGCTCGCTGACGATCTGGAGCCACGTGCGGATCACGCCGTACTCCGGCGACGCCGACGGGATGCTCTCGAGCCGGTTCAGCTCGCGGTCGGCCTCCTTGCGCACGTTCTCGGGCAGTTTGGCGGCGTCGAGCTTCGTGCGCAGGCTCTCGACTTCGCTGGCGGCGCCGGCGTCGCCTTCGCCGAGCTCCTTGCGGATCGCCTTCATCTGCTCCTGCAGGTAGTAGCGCCGCTGGCTCTTGTCGATGTTCTCCCGCACCTGCGATTGGATGCGGTTCTGCAGTTCGAGCTTGTCGAGCTGGTTCGCCAGGTGCGTGGCGACCATGCGGAGGCGCTTCTCGACGTCCAGTTCCTCCAGCACGCGCTGCTTCTCGGCCGCGTCAGCCTGGATGTTGGCCGCCAGGAAGTCTGCCAGCGCCGACGGCTGCGTGATGCTGTTGAGGACCTGCGCGGCCTCATCCGGCGTGTTGGGCGACAGCTCGATCACCCGGTTCGCCTGCTGCCGCACCGACCCGACCAGCGCCTCGATCTCCGGGCTCGCGTCGTTCGAGTCTTCGAGGATCTCGATCCGCCCCATGAGGAAGGGCGTCTCCTGGATCAGCTCCATCAGGCGGAACCGCGTCAGCCCGTGGACGATGATCGACTGGTTCCCGTCCGGCAGCTTGAACAGTTTCAGGATCGACGCCGCCACGCCGACGGTGTGCAGGTCGGGGTAGCCGGGGTCTTCGGATTCCGAGTTCTTCTGCGCGACGACGCCGATCGTTTTATCGCCGGGCATGACCTCGTCGAGCAGTGCCTTGCTCTTGGGCCGGCCGACGTTCAGCGGCATCACGGTGCCGGGGAAGACGACCACGTTCCGGATCGGAAGGATCGGGATCGTCGTGGGGATCGTGACCTGTTGCCCGTTGCCCCCCAGCCGCACGACCGTCGCCTCCGGCGACCGCGAGATGACCTGTGATTCCGCCATGAATGTTCTCTTGAGTTCGAAAGTTGTCGCGACGGCGCGCCCGCGTCGTTACCCCGCCTTGGGCAGTTCGATCCACAGCAGGCCGTTGCGGTGGGTCGCGGAGATGCGCTCCTTGTCGACGTTCTCCGGGACGTCCACCTCGCGGCAGAAGGGGCCGTGGTCGATCTCCATCACGTGGATGCGCACCTTGGGGCCGTGGCTCCCGCCGATGCCGGGCGTGAGGGCCGCCTCGAGGTCCGCGGGCGCCGGCACGGCGCGCGTCCCGCGGAGTTGCAGGCGGCCGTCGGCGACGACCACGTCGATCCTGTCCTTGTCGACGCCGGCCAGGTCCACGCACACCACGTACGCGTTTTCGATCTCGTACAAATTGACGTTCGGCTCCCAGGTTTCAGAAGGGCAGAAGTTGAAGAAGTTCTTCTTCATCTGGTCCATCAGGGAGCGCATCTGCCGCTGCACGTTCCCGAATCCCGGCTCGGTCGCGGTCTCGATCGACATATCAAGTCTCCTCGGACAAGGGGGAGGACTATTCGGACTCCAGCACCACCGGCCCCGTCGGCGCATCGGGCATGGCGACGGGCCCGCGCGCGCCGGGCGTGGTCACCGGCTCGGCGGCGACCACGAACCCCGAGGCCTGCGGCGCCGTCGCGACCGCGTGGAACTCGACGCACGTCAGCCCCGTCCCGGGACGGAACGTGCGGTCGGTCGGCGTCAATTTCCGGTCGGCCCCCCGCACCCACACGCGGTAGACCGCATCGTCCCCGAGCAGCGGCACGCGCTCGCCCAGCACGAAGCCGGTCAGCCGGCGGGCATTCCAGGCGATCGTCGCCTCCGCGCCGGCGGACGCGCCGCGTCCGGTCAGGCGAAAGATCTTCGTGTCCGGCGCCGCCACGAAGTGGGCCAGGTCGTCGCGCTGAGCCATGACGACGGTATAGGCCTGCCCCAAGTCGCGATTGCGGACCGTAAGCCGCGCCCGCTCGCGGTATTGGGCCACCCCCCACGACACGGCCGCCCCCAGGAGCAGGCACACGACGATCAGGAGTAAGGACAACCGGGCTGGCGAACGCCCCTCGCGCGCGTATGGCCTGTACGGCGGGATGGGTTCCGGGAGCGTCGCACGGCGAGCTTTTCCGAGGGGAGTTTCGTCCACGTGATTCCGTTGCGTGATTGCCGGAAGCGCCAGCTCTCGGCCAGTCCCCTCGATTTTAGGGCGTCATTGTGACCGTTTCCCTGCGGGGTGTAAATCCAGTTAATCGCTGGCCCTGCGCGACGGCGAGTCGGCTCATGGTTAAGGCTCAGTCTGCTCAGCGACCGTAGGTAGAATAAACGTTATTTCCAGCCCGAATTTCCTTGAAGCCATATCCGGCCGCCGATACGGTGTGCCCCACTCATGAGGCGCTTGTCGGAGGGCGCTTCGGGGCATGCCAGGTCGTTCGCAGGTCTGAGGGCACACTGATGAATCTGAAGTCGAAGTTGGCCGCGGGCAGCGCCCGCGCGCTGGGGGCGATTGTCTTAGCGTGGGTCACCCAGACCGCCGCCGCTGTCGAGTCGACGACCGGCAGCGTGACGCTGGGCGGCGATACGCTGCCGTACCGGCTGTACGCGCCGGCCGGCGTCGCCGCCGGTCAGAAGGTGCCGCTGGTCGTCTACCTCCACGGCATCGGCGAGCGCGGCACGGATAACGCCAGCCAGGGGAACAGCGCCGGCAACCTCCTCGCACACACCACCTCCGGCCAGTACGCCAGCTACGTCCTGGCGCCGCAAATCAACACCAGCCAGTGGTTCGCGGGCGGGACGAACGCGACCGAGGCGATGCGCCTCACGCTGTCGGCCGTGCACGAGGCGATGAAGAATGAAAACGTGGACACGAGCCGGGTCTACGTGACGGGCATTTCGATGGGCGGGATGGGCGTGTGGGACGCGATCCGCCGCGAGCCGGGCACGTTCGCCGCCGCCGTGCCGATCGCCGGTGGGTACGACCCCCGCGCGGCTGGCACGATGACGGACGTCCCGGTCTGGGCATTCCACGGCGGGGCCGACTCGGTCGTGCCGGTGGGTGAGACCCGGGCAATGGTGAATGCACTGACCGGCGCGGGCGGAAACGTGAAGTACACGGAGGTCGCCGGCGCCGACCACGCGATCTGGGACGGCGTGTACGCGGATGCGGGGAACACGTTGTACCCGTGGCTGTTCGCGCAGGGCGGGTCGACCGAGGTCGTAGCCGCGCCTGTCGTGGTGCCGACGATTCCGGCGCTCGACCTGGGGAACGGTAGCGGGACGGTCGTCGCGGCGTCGCCCGTGCCCGAGCCGTCGTTCGTCGGGTTAGGCGTGATCGGGCTGATCGTCGGACTCTCGCGCCGCCGCGCGAAATGAGGCCATTCAACTGACTGATCGAGAGGCCCGCGGGACGTGTTCCCGCGGGCCTTGTCGTTTTGGCTTACCAGCCGCGGTGACCCGCCTCCCAACGGTCCGGCACGCCGTCGCGGTCGCGGTCACGATAGCTGGCGGGGCTGGCGTCGTGGTAACGGTGATCGTGACGGTCCCAGCCGAAGCTGTGGTCGTGGTGATCGTGGTCGTAGGCCTCATCGTACACGCACCCCGTCAGCGCCAGCAGTGGGGCGCAGACGGCAAAGAGCAGGGGTTTCTTAAACGACATAGATCAACCTTTCTGGCGGGAAATGTCCGCCTCCGGGCCTCTGAGGGTGCAAAGGGAGGGCCAGTCGGCTTGCCTGTGAGGGCCGCTTTGCGTCAAGTGCCTCGGCCACGCGGGGGTTACTAGATCAGGATTTGCCGCGAGCAGCCGCCCGGGCCGGGCGTATCACTTGGGGGCGGGGCGGACGCGGCTTAGGATGTCGCGGGCGACGGGCGGTACGGTTCACTTCGCTTGGCTGGGAGCGCGCATGGTTTGGACGGCTCGAACGGGTTGGGCGTCGGTGCTGGTGCTGTCGCTGGCGATAGCGGGCTCGGCGTCGGCGAAGGTCGACTTCAACCGCGAAGTCAGGCCGATCCTCTCCCAGCACTGCTTCAAGTGTCACGGGATCGACGACAAGTCTCGCAAGGGCGGGGTGCGGCTCGACGTGCGCGAGGGGGCGCTGGCGGCCGGCGAGGGCGGCAAGCACGCGGTCGTCCCGGGCAAGCCGGGCGAGAGCGAATTGGTCAAGCGGATCCTGACGGCGGACGAAGACGACATCATGCCGCCTGCGAGCACCAAGCGGGTGTTGACCGACGCCCAGAAGCAGACGCTCAAGCGGTGGATCGAGGAGGGGGCGGAGTACCGGGAGCACTGGGCTTGGATCCCGCCGAAGCAGGCGGCGCTGCCGGCGGTGAAGAACGGGAAGTGGATTCGGAATGCGATCGACGCGTTCGTGCTGGCGCTGCTCGAGGGGGAGGGACTCGTGCCGAGCGCGGAGGCCGATCGCTATGCGCTGATCCGACGCGTGTCGTTGGACTTGGTGGGTCTGCCACCGACGCCCGCGGAGGCGGACGCGTTCGCGAAGGATCCGTCGCCGGACGCGTACGAGAGACTGGTCGACCGGCTGCTCGCCAGCCCGCAATACGGGGAGCGGTGGGCGCGGAAGTGGCTGGACCTTGCGCGGTACTCGGACACCAACGGGTATGAGAAGGACCGCCCGCGCGTGATGTGGCCGTGGCGCGACTGGGTGATCAACGCGATCAACGCCGACATGCCGTTCGACCGGTTCACGGTCGAGCAACTCGCCGGCGACATGTTGCCGAACGCGACGGCCGATCAGCGCGTCGCGACGGGCTTCCACCGCAACACGATGATCAACGAGGAGGGGGGCGTCGACCCGCTGGAGTACCGGTTTCACGCGATGGTCGATCGGGTCGGGACGACCGGCACGACGTGGCTCGGACTGACGGTCGCGTGCGCCCAGTGTCACACGCACAAGTACGACCCGATCCGGCACGAGGAGTACTACGGGCTGATGGCGGCGCTGGGCAACGCGGACGAGCCGGTGATGGAACTGGTGACGCCGGAGATCGAGGCGAAGCGCGCGGAGGCGGCGGCCAAGTCGACGGCGATGCGGGCGGAGCTGCCGTCGAAGTTTCCGCTGGCGCAGGCCGAGTGGGTGAGTGGCGGCGGGAAGTTGACAACCGGTTCGGGCGAGAAGGCCGAGTGGCAACGCGACGGGTCCTGGCGGATCGGCGGGGCCGGTGAAGCGCCGGACGCGGACGTTTACACGATCGAGTTCGAGACGGATCGGGCGCTGACGGTGGATCGGTTGAAGGTCGAGGCGCTGCAGGACGGTTCGTCCGGTCCGGGGCGAACGCCGCACGGGAATTTCGTGCTGACGGAGGTGTCGGTTGAGGTTGTCGCTAAGCCGCAAGCGGCAGCGCGGCGTGTGAAGCTCGCGCGCGCCGAGGCGGATCACTCGCAGGACAAATTCAACGTCGCCGACGCGATCGACGGCAAGCCCAAGACCGGCTGGGGCATCGGGGGGTCGGCGATCACCAGCCGGACGGCGACGTTCCACTTCGACATGCCCGTCGCCGCGGCGGCCGGAACGAGATGGGTCGTGAAGCTCGAGCAGAACTACGGCGGCAAGCACACGCTCGGGCGGCTTCGGTTGAGCTTGGGCGGTAAGGCCGCCCCGAACGCCGGACAGGGGGAAGCCGAACAGCGCAAGGCCGCCGTCGCCAAGGCGTTCGCGGCGTGGGAGGCGAAGCAGGCGAACACGGTCGCCCGGTGGGTGATGGCCACACCGGTCAAGCTCCAGAGCAATGCGCCGACCCTGACGGCCCGGCCGGACGGGTCTGTGTTCGTCAGCGGGGACATCACCAAGAGCGACGAGTACCGGATGACGTTCGCGCTGCCGGCGGGCGTGTCGGGCGTGACCGCGATTCGGGTTGAGGCGCTGCCGGACCCGGGCCTGCCGGGCGGCGGGCCGGGCAAGGTGCACTACGAGGGGCCCATCGGGGACTTCTTCCTCAGCGAGATCGGCGTCAGCGCCGGTGGCGCCGCGGGCAAGTTCGTGTCGGCCGTTCAGAGCTTCGCGGCGGGGAAGAACGACGCGTCCAAGGCGATCGACGGCGACCAGCAGAGCGGGTGGTCGATCAACGGCGGGCAGGACAAGGCGCACCACGCGGTGTTCGTGCTCGACAAGCCGCTGGCCGCGAGCGCGCGTGAGATCGACGTGCGGATGCTGTTCGAGAAGTACTATGCCGCCGACATCGGGCGGTTCCGGATCTGGGTGAGCACGGACCCGCGGGCGGGGAAGGCCGCGCCGCTTCCGCCCGAGGTCGAGACGGCGATGGCGACGGTGCCACAGGATCGGACGGCCGAGCAGAAGACCGCGATTTTCGAGCACTGGCTCGACGTCGCGCCGGAACTGGCCGAGGCGCGGAAGGCGATCGACGCGGTGCGGGCGGGCGTGCCCAAGCCGGTGACGACGCTCGTGATGACCGAGCGGCCGACCGGGCACGCGCGGGAGACACACCTGTACCACCGGGGCGAGTTCACGCAGCCCAAGGAGGTCGTGAAATCCGGCGTCCCAAAGTTCCTCACGCAATATTCGTTTAGCCGCGACCCGAAGGGCGAGCCTCAGGCGAGCCCGCAGGGGAGCGCGACGCCCGCACATCTCGACCGCCTGTCGTTTGCGAAGTGGCTCGTCTCGAAGGAGAACCCGCTGACGGCGCGCGTGACCGTCAACCGCCAGTGGGCGACGTTCTTCGGGCGCGGGATCGTGCGGACGACCGAAGACTTCGGCTTCCAGGGCGAACTGCCTTCGAACCAGGATTTGCTGGACTGGCTCGCGGTCGAGTTCATGAACCGCGGTTGGTCTATGAAGCAACTCCACCGGCTGATCGTGACGAGCAGCGCCTACCGGCAGTCGTCGCGCGTGACGCCGGAACTGCTCGCGAAGGACCCGCAGAACGTGCTGATCTCGCGGGGGCCGCGCGTACGGGCGGAGGCGGAGGTCATCCGCGACGCGATGCTCAAGGCGGCGGGGCTGCTGTCGACGAAGGTCGGTGGGCCGAGCGTGTTCCCGCCGCAGGTGCCGGGCGTGACGACCGAGGGCGCCTACGGCCCGCTCAAGTGGGTGCCGTCGACCGGGGAAGACCGCTTTCGTCGGAGCCTGTACACGTTCGCCAAGCGGACGGCGCCGTTCGCGCTGTACAACACGTTCGACGCTCCGGCGGGCGACGTGTGCGTGGCGCGGCGGGAGGTGTCGAACACGCCGCTGCAGGCACTGTCGCTCATGAACGACGAGGTGTTCATGGACGCGGCGCGGGCGCTGGGGAAGATCGCCACCGAGTCGCCGGGGGATGACGCGGGGAAGGTGGGCGAGCTCTTCCGGCGGGTCATGGTGCGGCCGGCGGCGGCGGACGAGGTCGAGATGCTCGCGTCGTTCGCCAAGGCCCGGCGGGCGGGGTTGGCGGTCGCGGAGGCTAAGAAGGTCGCGGGCGACGGTGCGACGGATGCGGATGCCGTAGAGCGCGCGACGTGGACGCTGGTCGCGCGGGCGGTGATGAATTTCGACGAGGCGGTGGTGAAGGATTGAGCATGTGAGGCACGAGCCCGTCCGTCATCCTGAGGTACTCCGAAGGATTTAGCTCGATCGACTAGGCCCCGAAGCCCGGGGCCAGATCCCTCGGAGTACCTCGGGATGACAGGTTGGAACGGTGCCGGTGTTTGCGACCGGCGCAGACGCGCTGGGCAAGCCAAGCGGCTAATAGGGGGCTTGAGGTCACGATGATGCAGAACGAATCGATTCACCCGCTCCTCCGCACGACGCGCCGGCACTTCTTCAAAGAGTGCGGGGTCGGCGTGGGCAAGGTCGCGCTCGCGTCGCTCCTGACCGGGGCGGCGGCGCGGTCAGTTTCGGCCCAGGCGCCGGCGGTCAAGAGCGTGATGGCGCCCAAGTCACCTCACGAGCCGGGCAAGGCCAAGGCGGTCATCCACCTGTTCATGGCGGGGGCACCGAGCCAGCTCGACCTGTTCGATTACAAGCCCGAACTCGCGAAGATGGAGGGCAAGCCGCTGCCGCCGAGCGTGTACGGGAGCCAGCGGTACGCGTTCATCCGGCCGGACGCGGCCGTGCTGGGGCCGCGGTTCAAGTTCGCGAAGCACGGGCAGAGCGGGGCGGAGATCTCCGAGGCGCTGCCGGGGCTCGCGAAGGTCGTCGACGACGTGTGCATCATCCGGTCGTGTAAGACGGACCAGTTCAACCACGCGCCGGCGCAGCTGTTCTTCAACACCGGGTTCGGTCAGCCGGGGCGGCCGAGCATGGGGTCTTGGGTGACGTACGGACTGGGCGCCGAGAGCGAGAACCTGCCGGCGTTCGTCGTCATGTCGACCGGGGCGGGCATCAGCGGCGGGGCGGCGAACTGGTCGAGCGGGTTCCTGCCGACCGTGTAC
>DATHXE010000697.1:0-6682 GCA_035459845.1 Tepidisphaeraceae bacterium
CGTCCCGCGACAAGTCGCTGGGCTCCCTCAGAACGGGTCATGCGATCGCCCCGGTCCGTCCGATAACACAGGTCATGATTCCCGACCTCCTCTCCGGCGGCCCGCGCACCCGTTCCATCGTCCGCATCGAGGCCGACGCGCCGGTCGCCCACGCGCCGTTCACCTGTTCGATCTGCCAGGCGACGCAGACCCCGCCCGCGGGCCCGGACTGCCTCTGGGCGTGCGGCCTCTGCAACCAGCAGTACTTCGGCGGGGCCGAGCCGGGGATCGTCATGTCCGACCGGCAGATCGAGGCCCTGCGGCAACTGGCCGGGCGCGACGCGTCCGGGCAGAAGACGCTGGTCACCAACTGGTGGACGCAGAACGAGCCCGACGTCGGCGAGTCGTTCCTGGCGTTCAACAAAAACAGCCCCGCCCGCGACTTCACCCGCGGGCTGATCCGCCAGTGGGCGGCGGCGGGCGAGATCAAATCCATCAAGGAAATCGCGTTCGGCGGGCTCCACGAGTTCCGGGCGCTCCGTGAGGAACTCAATGCCGCCGGCGTCGACTACTCCGGCATCGACTGGACCGCCCACTTCGTCGCCCACGCCCAGAAGGAGTTTCCCAACAACGCCTGGATCCAGGGCGACATCGTCCGCGGCGTGATGGCCGAGCCGAGCGACCTGGTTTACAGCCAGCACATGCTCGAGCACGTCCCCGCCCTCGAACCCGCCTTCTCGAACATGCTCCGCCTGGCCGGCAAGCGCCTGATCAACATCTTCTTCATCCCGCCCAAGGCGTTCGAGGGGTACGAGGTCACGAACTGGAAGCAGTACCCGCTGTACCACAACACCTATAGCGTCGGCCATGTCGAGGCCGTCTGCCGGGCGAACGGGTTCACGCCGGTGTGGCGCGGCTTCGGGCAGGAGACGGTGCTGGTGGCGACGCGCAACTAAAGATTGAACCGCAGATAAACGCGGATGAACGCAGATCATTAATCCGATCTGCGTCCATCTGCGTTTATCTGCGGTTTCACTCTGTTTATCGCGCGCCCGGATCAGCGGCCTGACCTACCGCGAGGCGCGTGCCCGCGGCGGGCACCGACCGCTCGGCGAGGCCTTGCGTGATGCGGCCTTCGCGAATGTCCGCGAGCGGGCGCTCCAGGGCCTTCATGGCCGGGCGGGGGTAGACGCCCAGGACGATCACCGCGATCGCCAGCGGCGTGAGGACGAGCACCTCGCGGCCGGTGATGTCGCCGCCCATGACGTACTTCGGGTGTACCGTGCGGTGCGATTCGCCCGACTCGTGGAGGACGGGGTAGACGAGCGGGCCGAAGAGCAAATGCCCGGCGAACTTGAGCATATAGATGGCGCCCAGGACGATGCCGGTGGCGGCAATCACGCCGAAGCCGATGCCCAGGTGGGGGCTGGTGAACGCGCCCAGGATCGTCAGGAACTCGCTGACGAAGCCGTTCAGGCCCGGCAGGCCGACCGAGGCCATCACGAACAAAATCATGAAGAACGACAGGCGGGGCATGGCCTTGCCGAGCCCGGAGATCTCGCGGAGGTCGCGGGTGTGATAGCGGTTGTAGATCATGCCGACCATCAGGAACAGCGCGCCGCTGATGATCCCGTGGTTGATCATGTACAGGACGGACCCGGTCATGCCCTCGGCGTTCAGGGCGAGCATGCCGAGCACGCAGAAGCCCAGGTGCGAGACCGACGAGTACGCGACGAGCTTCTTCGCGTCGTACTGGGCCCCGGCGACGAGAGCGCCGTAGACGATCCCGATCAAACAGAGCACCGCCACGAACGTCAGGACCGCGGGGAACAACACCTTCCCGCCCGCCCCGACCAGGCCGATCGGGAGCGCGATGCGGATCAGCCCGAACGTGCCGAGTTTGAGGACCAGGGCCGCCAGGTCGACGCTGCCGGCGGTCGGGGCCTCGGTATGCGCCAGCGGCAGCCAGGTGTGGAGCGGGAAGATGGGCGTCTTGACCCCGAACGCGGCCAGGAGCGACAGGAGCACCCAGAACCGCTCGGTGTCGGTCATCTGCGTCTGGGCGAACGCGGTCACGTCGGCGAGGTTGAACGTCCCGGCGCGCAGGCCGACGTACAGGATCCCGGCCAGCGCGAAGACGGACGCCGCGAACGTGTACAGGAAGAACCGCGCCGCCGCCTGCCGGCGCTGCGAGCCGCCCCAGATCCCGATGATGAAGAAGAGCGGGACGAGCGAGGCCTCAAAGAAGACGTAGAACAGGAGCAGGTCGCCGGCCATGAACACGCCCATCATCATGATGAGCAGCGCGTTCATCCACGCGTAATGCTGGCGGGGGCGGACGTGCACCGATCGCAGCGACGCCGTGACCGCGAGCGGGTGAAGCGCCGCCGCCAGCAGCACGAGCATGAGCGAGATCTGGTCGACCGCGAGCAGGAACTGGGCCCCGAGGAAATCGATCTTCGGGCCCTTGATGACGAACTGGTACCCGCCCTTCGCCCAGTCGTATTGAAGGGCCATCGCCAGCGCGGTGAAGAACGTGCTGGCGGAGACGGCCAGGCCCCAGGTCTTCCCGCGCATGCGGCGCGGGAGCACCAGGCCGACGATCACGCCGACGATCGGGATGACGAGCAGCGCGAACGGGAGCAGCGCGGCGGGGAGGAAGGCGGCCCCGGTGCTCAGCAGGAGCATCAGGCCGATCAGCGTGAACGGTAGGGCGCGGATTCGTCGGGTCATGGGACGGGGCGAATCGTAAGGGAGGGGCGGAACGTTGTCGATGCTCTAACCCGCCGCCCCGTCCCCGAGTCGCCTTCGGTGCGCCCCCAGCAGGTCGCTCCGCGTCACGAACCCCACCACGTGCCCCCGCTCGCCGCGCCGCACCACCGGCAACCGCCCGATGTCGTGCCGGACCATGTGGTCCGCCGCCGCGCGAAGGGTCGAATCCGCGTACACGAGCACCGGCGGGCGCGTGATCAACTCACCGACCTTGCCCGTATCGGGCCGGTCCAAATCCAGCAAATGCCGGCGGGTCACGACGCCGGCGAGGATGCCCGCCTCGTCCACGACCGGGAACCCCTGGTGCGACGTGCCCGGGCCGCGCGCGGCGATCCACGCGCGCACCTCGCCGAGCGTTCGGTCGCTGCGGAGCGAGACGACCGACTTCGTCGCGACCTCTTCGACGATCACCTGGTCGAGGAAATCGGCGTGGTACTCGGCCGGCACGCGCACGCCCCGGCGGACGATCTTCTCGGTCATGATGGTGTTGCGCATGAGCATCGCCGAGACGAGGAAAGACGCCGCGCACCCGCCCAACAGCGGCAGGAGGCCGAACGGCTGGAGGGTGGTCTCGAACGCGAACACGACCGACGCGAGCAGCGCACGGGATGCCCCGGCGAACAGCGCGGCCATGCCCACCAGCGCGGCGACGCGCGGGTCGATGCCCGCCGTGGGCCAGACGTGTGCCGCCGCCGCGCCCGCCGCCAGCCCGAGCCCCCCGCCGATCGTGAACAGCGGGGCGAGCGTGCCGCCCGACGTGCCACTCCCCAGCGCGACGACCCACGACGCGAACTTGAGCGCGCACAGGGTCAGGACGAACCCGACGGTCAGCCCGCCACCCCCCTGCCCGCCGAACGACAGGAACTGCGAGATGTTGTAGTACCCCACCCCGAGCGTGCGCGGGGCGATCAGGCCGACCGCGCCGACGACCAGCCCGCCGATCGCCGGCCACCACGCCCAGTGGATCGGGAGCCGCTCGAACGCGTCTTCGACCGCGTACACGGCCCGCGTGACGAGCACCGCGATCGCCCCCATCAGGGCCCCGAGCGCGACGTACGCCAGCAGCGCGGCGGGCGCGGGGTGGGGCAGGTCGGGCATCGCGAACGCCGGCCCGGCGCCCTCGAACAGCAAGCGCACGCCGGCCGCCGTCGCCGTCGCCAGCGCGACCGGGACGATCGACCGCGGACGGTACTCGAACAGCAGCAGCTCGACCGCCAGCAACACCGCCGAGACGGGCGACCCGAACGTCGCCGCCATGCCCGCGGCGGCGCCGGCGGCGAGCAGGGTCTTGCGCTCGGCGGCCGCGGTCTTCAGCACCTGCCCGAGCACCGAGCCCATCGCCCCGCCGGTCGCGATGATCGGCCCCTCGGCCCCGAACGGCCCGCCCGTCCCGATCGCGACCGCCGCGCTCAGCGGCTTGAGGAACGTCATCCGCGCGCGGATCCTGCTCTCGTTCTGCAGGACCTGCTCCATCGCCTCGGGGATGCCGTGCCCGCGGATCGCGCGCGACCCGTAGCGGGCCATCAGCCCGACGATCAGCCCGCCGACGACGGGCACGAACAGCACGTGCCACCCCGGGTCGGATTGCGGCGGCGTGACCGGGTCGAACGAGAACCGGCCGTAGAACGCGAGGTGCGTCGCGAGCCAGATGACGCGCACGAGCCCCTGCGCCACCAGCGCCGCCGCGCCCGCGAGGAGCACCGCCAACCCGCACACGGCGACCGTCCGGCGGTCGATCAGGGACGACTCGGCCGGGACCGCCGCCCCCGCGAGCGCCGGGCCGATCGACACGTCCACCGGGACGCCCTCGGTCGTCGCGGCGCGCTCGACGTCGTAATCAGCCACGGGCCTTCCGCTTTCTCGCCGCCGTCGTGCGCGGGCGGCGGGTTGTCGACGACCTCCGGTCCGGGACGGCGGCGGATTCCTCGAAAAACATGTGCGCCGCCCCGCCCGCCGCGCCCAGCCCCTCGACCAGTCGTGCGAGCGAGCCGGCGAGCACCGCCAGGTCCGCCGGCGACAGCCCCTCGGTCGCGCGGATCAACTCCGCCTGCGCCGGGTCGGGCGAGCCCCGCAGTTTCGCGCGGCCCGCCGGGGTGATCGACAATTTCCACTGCCGGGCGTCCGCCGGGGCGCGCCGCCGGGCCACGAGCCCAAGCTCGACCAGCCGGGCGACCACGACCGAGACCGAACTCTGGTGGGTTCGCGTCCGCGCCGCCAGGTCGTTCAGCGACGCCGCCCGTGACCCGGCCAGCGCGTGCAGGACGAACAGCTGCGCCCCGCTCAGCCCGAGCCGCGCCTCGGCCGCCCGCGACCCGACGCGCAGCACGCGGACGATCCGCCGGATCGAGTCGAGGACCGACGTGACGGTCACGACGTCCGTCCCACCGGGATTTACATGGGTTCCCATACAACTGAGAACATAGCGGCGGACGTGGGGTGGTGTCTACGCAACGAGTGCGCGCATTGTCGCACGCCCCCCTTGTAGCCGAACCGCTTGCGGGTCCCCGTCAAACGGCGCTCGCCGCTCGAACCGACTAACGCGTGCACGCCCTCGGACGCGCCCCGCAAGCGGGGCGGCTACAAGCCGGTAGGGCGCGTCTCAACGGTCCAGCGCCTTCGACGCCGCGTCCTGGAACGCCTGCCGCAGCGAGCTCCCGTCGGAATTCCCGATGTTGCTCCGCTGGATCATGAGCAGGTAGATCCGGCCCTTGACCGGGTCGATCCACACCTGCGTGCCGTACGCCCCGCCGTGCCCGTACGTCCCGGCCGACAGCGCCCCCGTGATCCCCTGCGGCTCCTTCACCAGCCCCCAGCCGACCGCCCACTGGCTGCCCGGCACGAAACCCGCCTTCAGGTCTCCCGTCACCGGCGCGAGCATTTCCTTGACCGACTCGGGCTTGAGCAGTTGCTTGCCCTCGAACGTCCCGCCGTTGAGCACCATTTGGGCGAACCTGGCGTAGTCGCGCGCGGTCGAGAACAGGCCGCCGTTGGCGAGCGGGTAGCGGTCGCGGTCGGCGGGGGACTTCCCGCCGAGGAACTTGATCGGCGTCTCCTTGAGCGTCCCGTCCTTCAGCCGCTCGTACGACGGGGCGAGCCGGGGCAGCTGCGCCTGGCTCAGGTAGAACGTCGTGTCGGTCATGCCGAGCGGGCCGGTGATGCGCTTCTCGACGAACTCGGGGTACGACATGCCCGAGGCGATCTCCACGATCCGCCCGGACATGTTGATCCCGCTCTGGCAGTACGCCCACTTCGTCCCGGGCACGAAGTTGAGCGGCTTACCCGCCAGCGCGGGCACCAGGTCCGCCAGCTTCGTCGCCCCCACGACCTCCTTGCTGTCGACGTCCTTGAGCCCCGACGTGTGGCTCATCATCTGGCGGATCGTGACGTCGTACGCCTTGCCGTCGGGCCCCTTGAGGCCCTTAAGCTCCGGAATGTACTTGCCGGCGGGATCGTCGAGCGCGATCTTCCCCTCCTCGACCATCATCATGACGGCCACCCCCGTGACGGGCTTGGTCATCGACGCGATCCAGAAGAGCGCGTCTTCCGCCATCGCCTCGTCCTTGGCGACGTTCGCCTTGCCGACGGCCGACAGGTGGACGATCTGGCCCTTCGTCGCCACGAGCGTGACGGCGCCGGGAATCTCACCGGCCTTGACGAACTCGGCGACCTTCTCGTCGACGCCGGGAATCTTCGGCGCCCCCGAAGGCGGGGCGGCGTGGAGCGAGAGGGATAGGCCGAGGGTGGTCGTCGTCATCGCGAGGAGGTGGCGGATGGACATGGGCGGAAGTGTAAACAGCCACCGGGCCGGGTGCCACAACCCGGGAGCGCCATGGTGTTGTATCGCTTTAGAAATGTCAGGGTGCCGACGCTTTAGAAATGTCAGGGTCGCGGCGCCGCCCGGGTAGACCGGGCGGATGGGCGAACGGCTGGC
>DATHXE010000698.1:0-4399 GCA_035459845.1 Tepidisphaeraceae bacterium
AAGGCCTTCTTCCCGATCTCCTGGGGCTTGCCGCAGTAGATGCAGAAGATGACCTGCCGGTCGTCGGAGGAGGGCGCGGGGATGGAAGGGGAGCCACCCGTCATGGCGGGGATTCTACGTGAGCGCGTTTCATCCGGGCAATCGTCAGAGCGTCAACACGAGGATAGGAGATGAAGGATGGAAGAGGGCACAATGCGCCGCCTCCATCCTCCATCTTCGACCTTCCATTCTCGTCCTATTTGTTGATCGGCGCCCCGGCCGGCAGTTGGGGTTTGTTCTGCCCCTGCGGCGGGCGATTCTTCACCGCGTCGGGGCCGACCGTGACGTGGCCCACGAGGATCGCGCCCTCGTCCACCACCAGCCGGCTGGCGCGCAAATCGCCCTCGTACCGGGCGGTCTGCTTGAGCTCCACCTTGTCGCCGGCCGACAGGTTCCCGTGCACGTCGCCCTCGACCGTGATCCCGCCCGCGTCGACGTCGGCGGCCATCTTCGCCTCCTTCGAGACGTGCAGCCGGCCCGGCGTAATGATCTTGCCTTCGAACTTCCCCTGGAGGCGCATGCCCTTTTCGTAAGACAGCTCGCCCTTAAAGCTCGCGTCGGGCCCGAGGATCGTCGGGAAGTCCTGGTTCGGGGTGTCGGCCATGGTGTGTTGCCTCCTGCTGCTGTGGCGTCGAACGCGCGCCGGTGGGGGTGGGACGTGACAGCCGGCACTCCGTGCCGGCGCGAAAGTGGGCGGATTATACGGACCCTAACGCCTCCCACAATCGCCGGGGGTCGTTGCGCCAGGAATGGGAGGGCGAGGCTCCGGCCGAGCCGCGGGGGTACCCCGCGCAAAACGCCACGACTCGACGGAGTCTCGCCCCCCTGTAAGCAGCCTGATCAACACCCGAACCCGAGAAATTGACAGGGCTTGGGAAAACGTTTACAGTGGGAGTCTTTTAGGTCGGTGGCGACTTTTTCGGTCGCCCGACGCAGTGCTGTTCCGGACGATGGCGTCCCGCGCCGCATCCCCGCGGCGCGCCACATTCGCGCGAGCGAAAGGAGCAGGGGTATCCGTGGCTAAGACCAGTAAGAAGCCCACCGCCGCCGCAAGGAAGCCCGCCGGCGCCAAACCCGCGCCCGCGAAGAAGGCGAGCGCGAAATCCCCCGGCAAGACGCCATCCCCTAAACTCGCCGGCAAGGCCGGCAAGGCCAAACCGGTCGCCAAAGCGCCGGCCAAGCCGAGCAGGCCGGTGGCCAAGCCCGCGCCGGTCGCCAAGGCCGCCGCGCCGGCAAAGTCGTCGAAATCCGCGCCGGTCGCCAAACCGGTGGTCAAAAAGTCGACTGTCCCGCCGAAGGCCCCCGCCCCGGTGCCGGCGCCGGTCGCGGCCAAGCCGGCCGCCGCCCCCGCCCAGCCCGCCAAGCCTGCGGTTCCCGCCAAGCCGTTGAGCAAGGCCGCGGCCCGCCGGGCGCAGCAGCTCGCCGACCAGCCGACGCGCGTGGAGATCCGGTTCGACAAGCCGTTCGAGCCGAAGAACACGAACGGGAAGAAGCTGAAAAAGAAGTCGCGCCCCGCGCCGGCGCCCGAGCAGGTGGACCCGGTCGCCCAAGTCATGGCGACCGTCAAGCCGGGCAAGAACGGGGCCGGCCTGACGCCCAAGCAGCTCGAGTTCTTCCGCGACCTGCTCCTGGCCAAGCGCCGCGAGCTCGTCGGCGACATGTACTCGATGGAGCGCGAGGCCCTGCAGCGGTCGGGCGAGAACCTCTCGAACCTGCCCATGCACATGGCCGACCAGGGCACCGACAACTACGAGCAGGAGTTCACGCTCGGGTTGATGGAGAAGGACCGCCAGCTCCTCCGCGAGATCAACTCGGCCCTGGCGAAGATCGTCGACGGCCGGTACGGCCTGTGCGAGGGCACGGGCAAGCCGATCAGCACGGCCCGCCTCGAGGTGCAGCCGTGGGCGAAGTTCTCGATCGAGCACGCGCGCAAGCTCGAGCAGCGCGTCGGGTTCCGGTGAGTCGGTTTTAAGAGACAATCGAGACCCACGGATTTCACGTCCGTGGGTCTTTTCGTTTGCAGACGCTCACGTGCACCTTCGGTGCGACCGCTAAGTACGGCCGCGGGTGTCGAGCACTGGCTTCGAAGATCGGCGCGTCTAGGATAGGGCGCTCGTTTCTCACACTCTCGACCTTCGACCCTGGAATTCTGAAATCTCCGATGCCGTTTCCGACTGACAACTTCCGCCGACCGACGGCCGTGGCGCGGTTCGTGTTGGCGTGCGTGCTGGGGCTGGCGCTGGACCTGTGGACGAAGGCGTACTCGTTCGACGTCATGTGGGTGCCGCCGACGCCCGCCAGCAACGAGCCGGCGGCGATCGCGGCGGCGCAGGCGGAGGCCGCGCGCGACACCCGGCCGCACAAGAACGAGTTCATCCCCGGCTGGCTGCAGTTCGAGAACGTAAAGAACCGCGGCGCGGTGTTCGGCATCGGCCAGGGGAAGCGGCCGCTGTTCCTGGCGGTGTCCGTGCTGGCGATCGGGTTCCTGACGTACCTGTTCGCCGCGAGCGGCCGGCAGCGGCTGTACCAGGTCGTCCTGGGCCTGCTGCTGGCGGGCGTGCTGGGGAACATGTACGACCGGGTCACTTACGGGTACGTGCGCGACATGATCCACATCCTGCCCGGCTGGAATTGGCCAGGCACGTGGCACCTGCCGTTCACTGGGTACCCGGGGAGCCCGGAAAACCCGGCCGTCCCGCGCGAGGTGTTCCCGTTCATCTTTAACGTGGCGGACGTGTGGCTCTGCGTGGGGGTGTTCTTCATGATCGCGTTTAGTTTGCTCGCGAAAGACGAGAAGCCGGAGAAGAAGGCGGACGAGGTGAAGGCGACACCCGCTTGAGCCTCTCGGGGCAGCTTCACCGCAGAGACGCGGAGGACGCAGAGGGGGCGCAGAGAAACCTGAGGGTGGTGGGTTGAGGGGATCAACGTATGGCTCTGGACGACACGGACATCTCGCACCTGCGTCGCGCGATGCGACTCGCGTGTAACGCGCGAGGTTACGCCGAGCCGAACCCGACGGTGGGCTGCGTGATCGTCAAGGACGGGCGGGTGATCGGGGAGGGTTGGACGCAGGCGTTTGGCGGCCCTCACGCGGAGCCGACAGCGCTGGCGGCGTGCGCGGAGTCGCCCGAGGGGGCGACGGCGTACGTGACGCTCGAGCCGTGCTCGCACACGAACAAGAAGACGCCGCCGTGCGCGCCGCGGCTGGTCGCGGCCAAGCTGGCGCGCGTGGTCATCGGGTGCCTGGACCCGCATCCGCAGGTGAACGGGAACGGCGTGGCGATGCTGCGGGCGGCGGGGATTGAGGTGGACCATGCTCCGCCACCGTTAGAAGCGGAGTGCAAACAGCTCATCGCGCCGTTCATCGCGTTCACGGTGCTCAAGCGGCCGTACGTGACTCTAAAATGGGCACAGACGGCCGACGGGAAAGTCGCGGGGTCGGGCGGAAGGCGGATGCAGATCAGCAATGCGGCGTCGTCGCGATTGGTGCATCAACTCAGGGCGAGGAGCGATGCGATTCTGGTGGGGATGGGCACCGTTCGCGAAGACGACCCGACGCTGACGGCACGCGGCGTGCGCTTCGCGCGGCCATTGATTCGCGCCGTCGTCGGGTCAGGCGATCTGATGATGAACGGCCAGTTGTTGAAGACACGAGACAGCGGTCCGGTCGTCCGCTACGTTGCCGCCACGTTACGAGACGAACGGGCCGAGCATCCGGAGATGCTCGAAAGGGCACTGGAGAAACTCGCGCGCTTCGGCATCGAGGTCGTGACGGTGCCGCGCACCGGCGAGCACCGAGTGGACCTGCGCGCCGTCCTGGCCGACCTGCACGCGCGCGGGGTCACACACCTGATGGTCGAACCGGGACCCACGCTGGCGAGGAGTTTCATCGCCGAAGGATTGGTGGACCGACTCTGGGTGTTTCGGTCGGCGAACACGTTGGACGAGTTGGTCGTCTATTCGCCCGTGAAGTATCGCGGCCAACCCGCTCCCGTGGCCGCCGAGATTCCGGCGGTTTATCTCCAATCGGGTCAACTCGACTGCGAGGGGGACGTGCTGAGCGAATACCTGAACCCGGCGAGCGCTGCGTATTTCGCGACGACGCCGTCCGCGGACCTCGTTCTCGCGCGCGACTGGTAGGGTGGGCACCGCCCACCGTTCGCGCGACTCGCACCCGTCCGGGTCAGTGGTCGTGGCGGCTCGAAGTGCGCCTCATGTAGCCCGCCACTTGTGGCGGGGAGACGTGGCCCATCGCAGGGCGTGGAGCGCGAACGATCGTTGAGAATACGAGAAGTTTCCCGCCACAAGTGGCGGGCTATATGGGGAGGTTTTCGAGAATCGGTGCGGCCGTGAGACGGTC
>DATHXE010000699.1:0-8926 GCA_035459845.1 Tepidisphaeraceae bacterium
TCACGCGCGGCAGGTCCGCCTCCTTCCACCACTGCAGGATCTCCATCAGCTCACCCGACTCGACGGCCAGCGACATGGCCAGTTCCTTGGCGTTGTGAAACTGCGCCCAGTCCCGCGCGTCCCGAAACTCGACGGCGGCGCGGATCAGGGATTTGATCGAGTCGGTCTGAAGGTGTTCCATCGGGAGCCATTTTAGCCGCCGGGCTTGCCCGGCGCGTCCAAGTGCACCGGATCGTCACATGGCGTACTTCCGCGCGTGACGCCTTCCCGTATCCCCACGGCGAAAGCGCTCCGTCGCGGGCCACACCGCCCGACGCCGTCGTGAGAGGGAGTTCACCCCTCGATCGCCCTGCGCAACCGCCCGCCCGCGCGCTCCAGCAATTCCTTCCCCGCCTCCGCGCCAACATCCCGCTTCACCATCACCACCGCCAATTTCACGTGTCCCTGGGCCGCTTCGAGCGCCGTCCGCGCGGCCGCGCGATCCAACCCCGTCAGCGTCGCCACGATCCGCGTGCCGCGCTCCCACAGCTTCACGTTGCTCGCGCGCAAATCGACCATCAAGTTTTCGTAACACTTCCCGAGCCGCACCATCGCCACCGTCGTGATCGTGTTGAGCACGAGCTTGGTCGCCGTCCCGGCCTTGAGGCGCGTCGAGCCCGTCAGCACCTCCGGCCCGACCAGCGGGCGGATCTGCACGTCCACCTCGGCTTCGCCCGGCGTCGGCTCGACGCACGCCAAAAACACCGTCCGCGCCCCGCGCTCGCGCGCCCGGGTCAGCGCCCCTCGGACGTACGGCGTCGTCCCGCCCGCCGCGATCCCCATCGCCACGTCGTCCGGCCCCACGTTTTTCGCGTCCACGTCTGCCGCCCCGCCCTCGACCGAATCCTCCGCCCCCTCCTTCGCCCGGAACATCGCCTCGTTCCCGCCCGCGATCACGCCCTGGACCATCTCCGGCGGCACGCGAAACGTCGGCGGGCACTCGCTCGCGTCCAGCACGCCCAGCCGCCCGCTCGTCCCGGCCCCGAAGTAGATCAGCCGCCCGCCGCGCCCCAGCGCCTCGACCACCAGCTCGACCGCCCGCGCGATCTCCGGCCCGACCTTGCCGACCGCCTCGACCGCCAGCGCGTCCTGCCGATTCATCAGCGCGACCGCGTCGAGGGCGCTCATCGCGTCGAGTCCCATCGATTCGGCGAGCCGCCGCTCCGTCAGCAAGTTCGATCGGTCGTCCATCGTGACGGATGATACCGCTATACCGGGAGATGAGGAGGTGAGGGGATGAGGCGATGAGGGGCCTGGACGCAACGCGACCGACGTCCATCCGATAACCCCGTTGATCGCGCGGACGAACGGAGGTCTCGTGCACCCCCGTGTCGCGCGCCACCTCCCCTCATCGCCTCCTCCCCTCACCCCCTCATCTCTCAGTTCCCACGCGGCGCGCCGCTTGCACTGATCGGTCGCCGACAACCGAACATCGCCCCTTACCACACCCCCAACCCGCTCCCGTGTATCGGCTTACACCGCGGCGCGCATTCCGCGGTGGCCGCCGCGCCCGGAGCGCCGATATACTGTTGGCGGTCACGGTGCCCGTCCGACGGGCAGCCCGGCCGCGAGCGACATCGATCGAGAGACATCCGGAGGCGCACCCGTCATGAGCGAGAAGCGAAAGAAGAACCCCGGCCAGCCGCCCCCCGCCGCGCCGCTGAACGCCGCCGAGCCGACCAACGCCGAGACCGGCGCCGGCGAAGGCGCGTCCTCCGCCGCCACCGCCAAGCCCAAGAAGAAGGGCAAGCCCTCCCCGGCCAAGAAGCCCCCGCAGATGCTCCCGCCGTGGAAAGTGCTCCTGCACAACGACGACGTCAACGACCGCGAGTACGTCGTCTCGACGATCATCGAGCTGACCAAGCTCAACGAACAGGACGCGACGACCCGCATGGACGAAGCCGACAAGACCGGCGTCGCGCTGTTGCTCGTGACGCACAAGGAACGCGCCGAGCTCTTCCACGATCAGTTCAAGTCGAAGAATCTGACGGTGACGATCGAACCGGCGGAGTGACATCGCTCTCCGATACCCCTTTTAGCCGCTGGGCTTGCCCAGCGCGTCCAACGGCGAAATCACGATCGGGGGTGTGGCCGATTCAGCACCGCGGAGGATCGCATCGACGTAGATGGCGCGTTCGGGGGCTTTGCGCCACTAGACGCGCCGGGCAAGCCCGGCGGCTAAAAGGGGCGCGCCGTGTGACTTACCCGAACTCACACCGTCTCCCCATCGCCTTCCGCAACCGCCCCATGTACTCCGCGTGCGGGATCTCCACGCACCCGAACCGCTTCATGTTCGCGTTGCAGGTCTGCGCGTCGAGCAGTTCGAACCCCCGCGCCCGCAGCCGTTCGACCAGCGCGACCATGGCCACCTTGCTCGCGTCGGGGACGAGGTGGAACATGCTCTCGCCGCTGAACGCCGCCCCGAGTTGCACGCCGTAGAGTCCGCCAGCCAGCATGCCGTCCTGCCACGCCTCCACGCTGTGCGCGTGCCCGCGGGCGTGGAGCTCGCAGAACGCCTCGACCAGGTCCGAGTTGATCCACGTGCGCGTGCGGTCGCCGCACGCGGTCATTACGGCGCGGAAGCTCGTGTTGATGCGGATCTCGAACGCGCCCCGCCGGCAGACCTGCCGGAGCGTCCGCGGGACGTGGAACCCGCCCGGCCCATCGTGCAGCGGCAGCACCCCCCGCGGGTCGGCCGTGTAAAATCGCACGTCGCCCCCCTCGGCCATCGGGAACGCCCCCTGCCGGTACGCCCCGAGCAATGTCTCCACGTCCAACCGCATCGTCCGCGCATTGTACCCGCCCGCCGGCGTGCTCACTTCAGTGACGCACGGGCGTCGCCTATTTCGGCGCCGCGAGCGACGGCGCACCCGCCGCCGGCGCCGGCGCGGCCGGCGTCGCGACCGCGGGCTTTGGCGCGGCCGGCGTCGCGGGCGTGCGAATCAGCTGGATCTGCTCGGGCGTCAGGATCGTCTTGACCATGTCGATCCGGGCCAGCGCGTACGCCTTGGTCTCCTCGAACCGCCCCTTGGCGACCTTGTCGAACGCCGCCACCAGCGCCTTTTCCGCGTCGGCCTTCTTGTCCTTGGCGGCGTTCTTCCACAGGTCGAACTTGGCGAGCAGGTCCTTCTTCTCGTCGGCCGTCGCCTTCATCGTCTCGGGTGCGGGCATGTCGTTGAGCTTCTGCACCTGCTCGGCCGTGACGTTGGCGCGGGTGCGGGCGGCGGCGTCGTCGATCGCCTTGCGCCGGTCGAACAGGTACATCGCCTGGTCCTGCGTCAGGAAGCTCGGGTAGGACATCTGCGTGATCTGGGCCGGCCGGCCGTCGGCGATCTGGAGCAGGGCGGTGCCGGCGGTGACGGTGTAGTTGGACATGCCGCCCCCGCGGCGCTGGTTCTCGACGATGCCGTCCTTCGCCGGCGCGGGGCCGCGCGTGCCGCCACTGGTGCCGCCCGTCCACCGGCTCCCGCCCGCGCCGCCCGTGCCGGGGCGCACGCCGCGCACGGCGCCGCTCTGCACCCCGCGCGCCTTGGCCTCCTCGGCGGACAACTCCTGCTTCCCCGGCTTGTCGTTGGCCGTGAACATCCCGTAAACGAGGTACGCGCCCCCGCCCAGGCACAGAAGGACGATCGGGATCGTCAGCCAGATCGGGATGTCGCGCATCTGCCCCTGCGGCTGCGCACCGTGTTGCGTGTGAACCATGTTTAAGACCTCCGGCGGCCGCCCCGGGGAACATACGCCCGCGGCGCGGCACCGATTACATAACGGCCCGCGAGGGCCGTTGTTGCGGAGGATTCGGAGGTTCGGTTTTCGACAAAGGGGGGGACGTTCAATCCTCGACCGGCGCCGCCTGCTTCTGCGCCGTCTCGAGTTTCTCGACCTTCCGTCGGAAATCCGCGATGTCCTGCAGGGTCGTGCTGGTCAGCGAGCCTAAATACTGGCCGCTGATCGCCTTCCACGTGTCGTGCAGCGGGCAGGCGACCTGGTCGTTGCACAGGCGCTGGCCGAGCACGCACTGGCGGAACTTATCGATGCGCTCGAGCGGGTCGACGATGTCCATCAGCGAGATCTTGGAGAGCTCGCGCGCCACCTTGAATCCGCCCCCGAAGCCTTTCTGGCTGTCGAGCACTTTCGCGCGGGCCAGGAGTTGGAGGATCTTGGCGAGGTAGTTCGCCGGGACGCCCGTGGCCGCCGCGATTTCCTTCACCCCGCAGAAGGTGTTCGCGCCTTTGCGGGCCATGTAGACCATCGCGCGGAGGGCGTATTCACCAGTCTGGGTCAGCATAGGGATCTCGGGGTGCCGGGGAATCGGATGGGATTATCTTATTATCGGGGTCGTGCGGTGGCAACTGTAAAGCAACGAAACCCGTGGATATTCCACGGGTTTCGATGAATTACTGGAAAGGAAGACGATGGTTAGTTCGTGGGTTGAATGACGCCGCCGGGACCCGGCCCCGCTGGGGGTGCGGCGGGGTCGGTCGGTGTTCCCGACTCGATCCACACGCTCCACGGGTCGATCGCGCCCTGCATTTCCGTCGGCGGCTGCAGGCGCACGCTGTTATCGAGGTACAGGTAATTCGAGCCGACCCTGATACCGTGCTTATACGGCTCGACGATGTCGAACTCGCTCTTGGTCGGGTCCTTATCTTCCTTCGAGCCCATGTAGTAGTCGTCGGACTCGGTACGCTTCTCGCCCATCAGGACGATGTCGGACGTGCTGCGCCCGCGGATGCTCCCGCCGGCCCGAACGAGCCGGTCGACGCGCGTCGCCAAGTGCTTGTTCAGGATGTACGTGTGCTCTTCGCCAGGCAGATCGTCGGCCGGGCAGGTCAGGATCGGTGGGTTCCAGATCTTCGGATTCTTGCCCAGGTCGACGTAGTTGGGCCATCGCAGGTGCCGGCCCTTGTAAGTGTCGGGCTTGGACGCGTCGGGGAACAGGGGATACCACTCGGTCTCGGTGCCCAGGGTCTTGTAATAGCCGGGCTTACCGCCGGCGGGGGGGACGTACTCGCCGACGGGGTAGAGCCAGCCGCGGTTGTCCTGGGAGTACATCAGCAGGGCCATGCCGACGTCGCGCATCTGGGCGGCGCACTTGACCTGCATGCCGGCCTGCTTGGCGCGGTGGACCGCGGGCAGGAGCATGCTCATGAGCAGCGCGATGATCCCGATGACCACGAGCAGCTCGATCAGGGTGAAGGCGTGACGCCGACGGGGGGTATTCATGACGGGAGGCCTTTCTATCTGCCCGGTTAAACGTCCGCCGGGCGGAGGTTATTACCGTTATCGGCTGGTCGGCGTTGTGGGATGGGAGGTTCGGTGGGGCAAATCGGGTGCCGGCCGGCGAGTTTTCGACGACGGGCGGGGCTCGGAGTTCCCGGTCGGGGTTGACGGGGTCGGTTCGGTACGAAAGAATTTGCCGAGGTTTACGTAGGGCGGGCACAAGGAAGTGGCATGATCCGGTTCGAGTGCGAGACGTGCGGGCGGGCATTGCGGGCGGCGGCGGAGATGGCCGGGCGGCGCGGGCGGTGCGCCCGGTGCGGCGGGATCAACCGCGTGCCGGCGGGCGCGGGGAAGGTCGTCCACATGGCGGTCGACGAGGCCGCCGAGGCGGACGGCCCGGTCAGCGTGGCGGTCAAACGTGCGCCCGGCGCGTCGCCATTCCGGAGCACGGCCGATGTGGAGATCGCGGCAGGCGCGCTCTCGTCCGAGACGTTCGTCGGATTGCCGGGATCGGGCCGGGGGATCGCGCTGGCGGATGCGCCGGTCGTCGCGCGGTCGGCGGCGCTGCTTGGGACGAGCGCGGCCGCGGACGACATGCCGACGCCCGATTTGAGCGCCGAGCTGCCCGCGCCGGCGGAGGTGTCGGCGGCTGTGGCCACGCCTATTGATGACGAGCCGGTCTCCTATTCGCGGGGCGACGTGGCTGATGAGCCCGTCGACGAGACGCCGCCGCCATCGGCGATCGCCGACGAAGCGCCCGAGCCGGTCGAGACGCTGCCGATGGACGACGTTCGGCCGGCGACATCGTGCGCCGGGCTGGCGTGGGGGATCCTGGCGCTGGGGGTGTCGCTGGGGTTCGGGCTTGGCGTCGCCGTGGTGCGGTGGGCGGGGGTGTAGTCGCCTCGGCGCGTTCTTGATCGGGTTGGCCTCGCGGGGATGATGCGCCGCGTGGCCCACGCGCGAGCTTCCCTCCTCCGACACCCCGGCACGATCGCCGCGCTGGTCGCGGTCGCGCTGTACGCGCCCACGCTCTGGGGCACGTTCGTCTACGACGACGTCTTCCAGTGCACGCGCGACCCGCGCCTGGCCGACCCCGGCCGGTGGGGTGAATACTTCACCGAGGCGTATTTCCCGCACGGCCCGGACCGGCTATGGCGGCCGCTGGTGTCGCTGTCATACGCGGTGCAGCACCACCTGCACGGGCCGGTCGCGTGGCCGTTTCACCTCGTCAACGTCGTGTTACACGCGGGCGTGAGCGCGCTGGTCGCGGTGCTGGCGATGCGGATCGGGCGCTGGGGCTTTCGGACCGAGCGCGGAGGAGCGTGGTGGGCCGGCGCGGTCGCCGGCGTGCTGTTCGCGGTGCACCCGGTCCACGTCGAGGGGGTGGCGTACGTCGTTGGGCGGGCAGACTCGGCGTGCGCGCTGGGGACGCTCGGGGCGGTCGTGCTCGCGACGGGCCGGTGGACCCCGCGCCGCGCGGCGGCGATCGTCGCGTGCGTCGCCGTCGCCGTCTTCTCGAAAGAACAGGGCCTGCTCGCGCCGGCGATGGTGGCGGGCGTGTGGGCGCTCAAGCGCGCGGGGGAAGCGCGCGAGGCAGTGCGCGCGGTTGCCCCGGACATGGCGCCGTCGCAGCCCGCGGCCGTTCACGCGCTCGAATACGCCCGCGCGCCGAAGTCCGCGTTGTCGCCCGAGCAGCGCGTCGCGCGCTGGCTCGCGGTCGTCCTGGTCTTCGCGATGGCCGGGTACGCGCACTACCGCGAGCGGCAATTCAAGTGGACGTTCGACGCCGAGTCGCTCGACGCGATGATCCAGCCACTGGCCGCCGCGAAGGGTGCCGACCGGTGGCTGATCCCGGTCGCCGTGCTCGGCCGGGCGGCGCAGCTGATGGTGGCGCCGGTGCGCCTGTCGCCGGAGTACGGGTTCGCGGTGATCACGCCGATGCAGTCGGTGAGTGACCCGTACCTGTGGGCCGGGTTCGCTACGGCGATCGTCGGCGTCGGCGGGCTCGCGGTCGCGTGGCGCAGGCGCGCGTGGGGCGTCGTGTTCCTGCTCGCGTCCGCCGGCGCCACGTACGGGGTCGTCAGCAACGTCACCCTGATCGGCACGGTGTTCGGCGAGCGCCTGCTGTACCTGCCGTCGGCATTCCTGATCGCGCTACTCGGACTCCCATTCAGAACTCGCGCACCCTCTTCCACGCCGGGTGCGGGGCCTGACGGCGACGCCCCGAATTCGAAGTACAGAGGCGCCCTCGTCACGCTCTTCGCGATCGTCGTCGCCCTTTTCGCCATCCGCACCGTGACGTACGCGATCCGCTGGAACGACCGCCTCGGCTTCTACGAACAGTCCTGGGCGGACCAGCCGCGCGCGGTGCGTCTGGCCGTGCTGGTGGCCGAGGAGCGGATCGGGCGCGGCGACGTCGCCGGCGCCCGTCGCGTCGTCGACCGCGGGCTGGCGATCGCGCCCGACTACTGGAAGCTCTGGTCGCTCGCGACGTGGGCCGCGATCGAGGCCGGCGACTGGCCCGAGGCCGAACGGCGGCGCGACGGCGCGTGGAAGCGCAACGCGTGGCCGCCGGAGATGCTGTGGATGGACAAGCGGATGGACGAGCGGAAGAAGGAGGTGGGGAGGTGAGGGGGTGGGCCGAGGGGAGTGAAACCGCGCGTCATCCCATCTTCGCGAGCAGGTCCTTGACGTACTCGCGCACGCCGTTGACGCCGCGGCGGAGCGCCTTCTTGTTCCCGTGGCGGTCGAAGAACGCGGTCGCTCTCGCCGTGTCGAACGTGTTCTTCGGGCCGGTGCCCGTGCGGTCGGTGATCGTTGCGTTTGAGCCGGCGATCTCCTTGGCGAGCTCGGCGGCGCCCTGCCAGTACATGTACCCGTCGACCAGGTTGTAGAACTCGCCGGCGACCTTCGCGTCATCGACGGCGAGCGCCAGCGCGTCGGCGACGTCCTGGACGTGAGTGATCTTCCCGCCGCGCGGCGTGTCGATCGTCCCGCCCTCCTTCGCGGCCTTGACCAGGTCGTACCACTGCGACCGGGGCAGCGCCGGGTCGACCCCGTACACCGCCGCCGGGCGCCAGCTGCTCGTGTTCATGCCGAACGCGAAGTGGTACGCCTTGAGGTGCGGCTCGACGGCAGCCTTATACGCCCCGTACTGCGAGTTCGGCCAGGTCGGGTGAGACTCGTCCAGCTTCCGGTCCTGCAGGATGTCGTGGTAGACGGCGACCGACGAGACGAACATGAACTGGATCGCCCCGGCCAGGCGCGCGGCCTCGAGGAGTTGGAGCGACGAGACCACGTTGCGGTGATAGCTGGGCGACGGCCCGGCCTGCCGGGCGTCCCAGTCGACGGCCGCGTGGATGACGCAATCGACGCCCGCGACCAGGCCGGCCAGCGCCTGCGGGTCGTGCTGTTCGCCGACGCGGAACTGGTCGACGTACGGCTCGATGTGATCGCGGCGCGACGTCGGGCGGACCAAGGCGCGGACCTCGTGCCCCCGCGCCTTGAGCGCGGCGGCCGTGTACGCCCCGATGAACCCGGACGCGCCGGTCAGCGCAACGAGCGTGGGCAAAGCGAGCCTCCCGTGTGTGTGGCGGGGGGCATTGTACGGGGGAGGACGACGAAAAACGAAAAGACGAAAAACGTAAAGCGGCCGATGCTTGGCCTT
>DATHXE010000700.1:0-1642 GCA_035459845.1 Tepidisphaeraceae bacterium
GCGCTGCGGCGATCAGCGCGCTCTTCCTCGGCACGCCCGAAACACGGATCGTCGCCGCGGCGACGCTCGCGGCAGCACCGGACTTCGACCGCGACGTAAAGCCCTTTCTGACCGAGCATTGCGACCGGTGCCACAACGAGAAGACGCAAAAGGGCGAGTTCCGGATGGACACGCTCTCCCGGGATTTCGCGTCGGGGGCGTCCGCGAATCATTGGGCGGAGGTGGCGGGGAAGATCAGCGCCGGAGAGATGCCGCCGCGGAAGGAGCCGCAGCCGAAGGCGGAGGAGGCGGCGAAGGTGGTGGAGTGGCTCAACGCGCGGCTGAAGGAGGGCGAGGCCGAACGGCTGGCGAAGCGCGAGCCGGTCAGCTTTCACCGGCTGACGCGCGAGGAGTACGCGAACACGGTCCGTGACCTGCTGGGCGTGCGGTACGACGTGACGGACCCGACGGGGCTGCCGGAGGACCCGGAGTGGCGCGGGTTCGAGCGGATCGGGTCGGTGTTGTCGTTGTCGCCGTCGCACGTGGAAAAGTATTTCGTGGCGGCCGAGGCGGTGCTGAACGAGGCGTTCCCCCTCAAAGCGCCGGTGAAGTTTTCCAAGCGCCGGCCGGCCTGGGAGTTGCGCGGGGCCGGTGACAAGAAGGAACTGGAGGAGAAGGGCCTGCTGGACAAGGTGCGGGTCGACATGTGGCCGGGGCACGACATCGCCGGGCGGGCGGGGCCGGGGCAATCGCTGCCGGCCGCGGGCGAGTACCGGGTGCGGATCCAGCTCAGCGGGCTCAAGCCCAAGAACGGGCGCGCGCCGCATCTGACGTTCTACGCGACGGACTTGGACCGGATGCTGCACGAGCAGGACGTGGTCGCGCCGGAGGACAAGCCGGTGGTCGTGGAGTTCACGGCACACTTGCCGGCGGGGAACGTGAACGTGCGGATGACCAACGACGTGCCGGGCCCGTCGAATCTGCCGCGGAGCGGGCGGTCGGACCCGCGGCGGCCGTTCTTCAGCGTGAAGGACGGGCGTGCGCCGTGGCAGATGAAGTTGACGGACGAGGCGGGCGACCCGCTTGTCCCGTTCCTGATCGTGGACTGGCTGGAGTGGGAGGGGCCGATCAACGCGGACGGGCCGACGTACGCCCAGCGGGAATATTGGCCGGCGACATCGGGGGACATGGGGCAAGCGCGGGCGGCGCTGACGAAGTTCATGACGCGCGCGTTCCGGCGGCCGGTGAAGGCGGCGGAGGTCGAGCGGTACGTGGCGGTCATCGAGCGCGAGACCAAGAGCGGGGAGAAGTTCGAATCGGCGTACCGCACGGGGCTGCTCGCGGTACTCTGCTCGAAGGATTTCCTGTACCTGGTCGAGGGCGACAGCGCGAAGCCGCAGGCGGCGGATCAGCTGAGCGACTACGAGGTCGCGTCGCGGTTGTCGTACTTCCTGTGGGGGTCCATGCCGGACGCTGCGCTGTTCGCGGCGGCCGAGCGCGGCGCGCTGAAGGACCCGGCGGAACTGAAGTCGCAAGTCCGACGGATGCTGGCGGACCGGCGGGCGGAGAATTTTGCGGCGTCGTTCGCCCGGCAGTGGCTGCAACTCCGGATGGTCGGGATGTTCCCGCCGGACAAGAAGCTTTACCCCGACTACGACGCGTA
>DATHXE010000701.1:0-1931 GCA_035459845.1 Tepidisphaeraceae bacterium
GGGGGGGGGGGTTTGGGAGGGATGGTGGGGAATTGCGGCGGGCGTGCGTGGCGGGGTGCGGGAGCGGATTGCGTGGCAGAACGCGCGCCGGCCCGATAGAATCTAGAGATCAGACCAGTGCGCGCACGTGTCCGGCCTGTCGAATCAGGAGCGTCATGATGAAACTTGAGGCCATTCTCGACGAGGTGGATTCGTTGTCGAAAGAAGACCAACTCCGGTTGATCGAAACCGTGGCGGGACGGCTGGCGGCGAGCGGTGGCGGGCTGGAACTGTCGGACGAGGCGAAAGCCGAGATTGACCGACGGCTTGCGGAACACGAGGCGAACCCGGACGCGGCGATCCCGTGGGAGGTCGTGGAGGCCGAGTCGTTGGCTCGGCTGCGGCGATGACGCGGCAAGTTCGGCTGCTCCCGGCGGCCCGTCGGGAGTACGATGACGCCGTCGTCTGGTACGAGTCGGGGCGCGCGGGCGAGGGGGAAAAATTCCTGGTGGCCGTGCGGGAGACGTTGGGGCGAATCGCGGCGGCGCGAAACCTGCATCAGGTTGTTTATCGCGCCGTGCGCAGGGCTGTCGTCACTGGCTACCCCTACATCGTGCTTTACCAAGATTTGGGGGACGAGGTGATCGTCATTTCCGTATTCCACACTTCGCGCAACCCGTCAATCTGGAAGAAGCGCGTCTAACGTGTGCTGGCGAGGAGGCGCGCGACGTGACACCGGACATCGAACTGATCGCACTTCCGACGGACGAAGCCCGCGCGCTGATCGGCGAGCTCGATGCGGAGCTCGCGGGGCCGTACTCGGCGGAGCAGCGGCACGGGTTGAGCGTGGAGAAGGTGTTTCGGGCGGGGATCGTGTTCTTCGTGGCGCGCGTCGATGGCGTGGCGGCCGGGTGCGGTGGGGTGTCGTTCGAGGAGGCGGGGCTGGCGGAGCTCAAGCGGATGTACGTGCGGCCGGCGTATCGCGGGCGGGGCGTGGCGCGGGCGCTGATCGCGCGGCTGGAGGATGAGGCGCGGGCGCGGGACGTGGCGCGGGTGACGCTGGAGACGGGGGATGCGCAGGTGGCGGCGATGCGGCTGTACGAGCGGGCGGGGTACGCGCGGTGCGGGGCGTTCGGGGCGTACGCGCGGATGGAGGCGGGGGCGGTGGTGCGGAGCGTGTTTTTCGAGAAGTGGGTGAGGTGAGGACGTCGGCGTGCAGCGGCACGGGAAGTGGGGGGAACGCCGAGCCTGTTCCGGGCGATTGATGGGCGGCGGGCGCGGGTAGAGGATGTGGGGCGCGATTGATTCTGATCCGCCCCCTCACCCGATGTGCCCTCCGATGCGCCGCCGACACTTCTACATTCTCGTGGACGACTGGGTGTGGTGGGCGTGGGCGGCGACGACGGTTTTGCTGGCGATCGGCCTGGCGGGGCACGCGTGGGGGTTTGCGGGGGCGGCGGGGGTGACCGTGATTCAACTCGTGGCGATCGGTGCGCGGGAGCGACGGGCGGGCGCGTTCGCGGTGCAGTTGCGCGTCGCGTACCTGGTGCTGCTCGGGACGTGCGCGCTGCCGGGGATGGGGTGGCTTTACTGGTTGCCGGCGGCGGGCACGTTCGCGCTGGTGGTCTTCGGGTACTGCCTGTTGGCCCGGGTGCTGTCGGTGCTTCCGTGGAACCGGTCGGAACGGCTGTCGGCGGAACTGGTGTGGCGGACGTTCACGTCGCGGCCGGACTTGGCGCGGGTCGGAGAGGCGCCGGGGTCGCCGGCCGGATGCGCTGGCGGGTTGTGCACGATCGCGGCGCAGGTGCGGCCGGGGCGCGGTGCGGTCGATTCGGAGTTCGACGGGGCGGGGCGGTCGGGCGGCGGGCGAGTGGGCGAAGCGGCGCCGGCGCGGTGACCGGAGCGAGCGGTGGGCAGTGCACCCTACGGGGTGTATTTTCGTCGCGCACGGC
>DATHXE010000702.1:0-13397 GCA_035459845.1 Tepidisphaeraceae bacterium
TGAACTGCGCGACGGCGAGGACGCGGGGGCCGTCGCGCGCAATCGCGCGGCCGGGCGCGTCACGGGGCCGGGCGCGGCCGGACCCTCGCGCGCGGCCGACGACACGGGGCCCGTCGTCCGCCTTTACGACGCAACGTCCGCGACGGTCGACCTGCGCACGGGCCTGATCTGCCCCGCAATGCCGACCGCGGACGACCTGCGCCGCATGGTGCTCGCCGGCGCGGCGTTGCCCCCCGAAGTCGCGGCGGGTGACTCGTAACGCGACGACCGAACGCGGATCTTCCACTGGAGCGCTACCCACTCGCGTTTGCAGGTCCGCCCTCGCAATGGCCGCGGCGGTGGCTTCGCCTCTTCGCGATAGTCGTCCCCCAGGTCCAGAGAACGCCATGCCCAGAATGGGAACTTGGACGCGCTCACGCGCCTCCCTACTTCCGCTTGGCGCGCCAGGCGACCGCCACCGCCCCGAGCGCCGGCGCCGCCAGCGCCGCGAGCGGCAGCGGGACCCCGTTCGGGTTGCCCCCGCCGCCCAAGTCCAGGATCGTGCCAACGATCTCGATGCTCGCGGTGACGCGCGACGGGAACGCGACCGAGTTGTCCCCCGGCGTGGCGTCGATGACCGACCCGTCGAGCAGTCCGTCCGACTGCAGGCTCGCCAGCAGCGCCGCCGCGTTGTTCGGGCCGGCGATCGTCAGGGTGACGATCTGCCCGCCGTCGAAGCCGTTCAGGAGCAGGCCGGTGTCCAGGCCATCCAGGCCCAGCGTCCAAGCGCCCTCGTCGAACTCGCCCGCGCCCGTGTTGCCGTTGCTGACGCTGAGCGTGACCGTGATGCTGTCGATCGTCGCGAGTTGTGCGTAATCCTGGCCGACGAACGACCACGGCGTGGCGGTCAGCGGGTTGGACGCGCCGGTCGTCCCGATGAACCCGGACTGGTCGACCGTGCTCGTGAGTGTGAGCTGCGCGGCGGCGGCCGAGCGCGCGGCCAGCAGCGCGGCGAGGACGGCGGCCGTGAATCCGATCAGGCGGCCGACGGCGGGGCGGTACGGTTCGGGGAGCGGGGCGGTCATGTGCGAGCCTCCTGGGCGACGCGGCCGCACGCGATTGACGATCGAGCGCGGGGCGTCGCAGGAGACTCTGCGCCGTGCCTGCGGGGAAGCAAACGAGCCGCCCGAAATCGCCGGCGAGCCGACGTAACGCCTACCCGCGGTCCGCGCGATTATCGGGCCGGGCGCGGAACTTCCGGCACAGTCGACACAGGCGGCACGGCCGAGCGCACAACCGTCGCGACGCGTGAGGTCGCAGGCCGCGCGACGGCGCCGACTACGGGATTGAAAAATGAAACAGCCCCCGGCGGTGAGCCGGGGGCTGGGGGGTTGCTGGATGAACGTCGCAGTCTTACTTGGCCTTGCGGAACCGGCGGGAGTACATGCCGGCGAGGCAGGCGCCGATCGGGGCGAGCACGACCGCCGCGGGGAGCGGGATCACGCCGGGGCCGCCGCCGCCGTTGGTCGACGTCTGGCCCGTGATGTCGAGGAACGTTTGGATCGCGCCGGGGAAGGCGATCGTGTCGCCGCCGGGGCCGTCCGCGTCCGTGTCAAGCACGGCACCGACGAGCCGGTTGTCCGCCTGGAGCGCGGCGAGGATCGCGGCACCCGTGCCGGGAGCAAGCTGGTTGAGCGTCAGGGTGACGATCTGCCCGTTAGTGAACCCGGTAAGGTTCAGACCGGTGTTGATCCCGTCGAGCGTGAGGAACAGGTTGGTCTCATCGAAGTCGCCGACGTCGCTGTCGCCGTCGCTGATCGACAGGGTGACGACAATCTCGTCGATGGTCGTCAGCGAGGCGACGGTCGCCGCGCTGGCGGTGAAGTCGTACCCGAGCCCGCTCGTGTACGTGTAGACGCCGCCTGTCGTCTGATTGAAAGACGACCCGTTCTCATTCACGCCCGCCGAGATCGTGGCCGCCGACGCCGAGGCGCCCAGTGCACCGAGGAGCAGACCCGCCGCGATCGAAGACTTCTTCACTCTCATGTTTCTTACCTCCTGAAGGACCCAGCAACCCACTGGATAGGAACGTGGACTAGGTTACTGGAGTCGCGTCGCGCGTGTCAAGCGGTATCTGTCGAGCCCGATGCGATTTTAACGGACGCGCCGGATTGCAAACTCTTTCGCACGGATGGGAGGGATATGACGTCTGTAACGACCCACGTCGCGTCTCAACCGATCGCCTGTGGGATCGGCGTCTCGAGTGGGCGGCGCCAGAGCAGGTGCAGGCGCCAGTGCGCATCATCCAGCCGCGGGTAGTCCATCCGGAAATGGCACCCGCGCGACTCCGTTCGCGTGTACGCCGCCGTCGCAATCAGCGCACTGACGGTCAGCATGTTCTGCACCTCCCACCCGGCGACCGCGGCGGCCGGGCCGAGTTGGTGCGGATTGAAGATCTTGTCCATCACGTAGCGGGACCAGAACGCGATGATCTCGCGCGTCTCGGTCAGCCGCTGGCCGTCGCGCTCGATCCCGACGTTGCGCCACAGGACCGACCGGAGCGACGACTTCACGTCCGCCATGTCGAGCTCCGTGCGCGTCGACGGCGGGATGCGGTGATCCAGTTTCAGCGGGAAATGCCCGTCGTGCGCCGCGGCGGCAGCCGCCGCGTGCACGCCCGCGCGGGCCCCGTACGCGAGCCCCTCCAGCAGCGAGTTCGACCCCAGGCGGTTGGCCCCGTGCAGGCCCGAGCACGCCGCCTCGCCCACCGCGTACAGCCCGTCGAGCGACGACCGCCCGTGGTCGTCCGCGTCCACCCCGCCGATCATGTAGTGCATCGCCGGGTGCACCGGGATCAGGTCCTTCCCCGGGTCCAGGTCGAACTCGTGCAGCAGTCGCGCCAGCTGCGGGAACCTCGCCAAAAACGGCTCTTTCGGCAAGTGCCGCACGTCGAGGTAGACGTGGGTGTAGTGCGTCTTGCGGATCTGCTCGACGATCGCCCGGCTGACCACGTCGCGCGGCGCCAGCTCCGCCGACGCGTGATAATCCGGCATGAACCGGTGCCCGTTGCGGTCGACCAGGTGCGCCCCCTCGCCGCGCACGGCCTCGGTGATCAGCGCCCGGCTCGCGCCCGCGACGTACAGCGTCGTCGGGTGGAACTGCACCATCTCCATGTCCTGCAGCGTCGCCCCCGCGCGGTACGCCATCGCGTGCCCGTCGGCGGTCGCGATCTTCGGGTTGGTCGACTCGCGGTAGAGCTGTCCCGCGCCGCCCGACGCGATGATCGTCGCCTTCGCCCAGATGACCTGCACGTGCCCGTCGATCAGGGCGAGGGCGCCGACGCAGCGTGGCGCGGAGGGCTGAGTCCTGAGTGCCGAGTCCTGAGGGATTGCGGATTTCGGATCTCGGATTGCGGATTGTTCATCCTTCATCCTTCCGCCTTCATCCTTAATTCCCTCGTCCGTGATCAAATCGATCGCGAACGAGTTCTCCGACGTGCGGATGTTGTCGCGGGCGCGGACGGTGCGGATCAGGGTCTGGGCGAGTTCCTTGCCGGTCGCGTCGCCGTACGCGTGGATGATGCGCGCGAACGAGTGACCGCCCTCGAGCGTGAACGCCAGCCCGTGCGGGTTGCCGGGCTTCTTGTCGAAGTTCGCGCCCCACTCGAGCAGCTCGAGCACGCGCTTGGGCCCCTCCTCCACCACGATCCGGACGGCCCCGTCGTCGCACAGCCCCGCCCCCCCGACGTGCGTGTCGTGGACGTGCGACTCGGTCGAATCCAGCGGCTGGAGCACGGCGGCGATCCCGCCCTGCGCGTACCACGTGTTCGACTCGGCGATCGTGTCCTTGGTCAGCAGCAACACGTCCGCCCCGGCGTCCGCGGCGGCGATCGCCGCGCGCAGGCCCGCCACGCCGCCGCCAATGACGAGCACGTCCGTGAAGCGCTGGGGAAGGCGCGCGGCGTGAAACGGGAGGAGGTACCGGCGTTGTGTGAGTGGTTCGAGCATGTCGGAAGACGGAGAGCGCCCCGTTTAGCCGCGACCCGCGGGGCAAGCGACAGCGCCGCCCGCGGGGGAGCGCGTTTCGCGCAACCGCGCGTCGAACACGGGCATCGCCCTGCGGGCGGTACCCATGCCACCGGACAGACTTCCACCTCAGGCACTATCCCGGGTGACGATCCGGTAATCCTCCCGCTCGCCCACCCCGCGCAACGGGTAATCCTTCCGCAGCGGGTACGACCCGAACCCGTTCCACGTGAACAGCCGGCGCAGGTCCGGGTGGCCGACGAAGATGATGCCCATCATGTCGTACGCCTCGCGCTCCATCCAATCGGCGCTCGGCCAGACCGGGTAAACGCTGTCGACCTTCAGGCCCGGGTCACCGTTCTCGACCACGTCCTCGTCGCGATGGACGCTCGCGGCGCCCTTGGGCGTCGTGTCCTGCGTGGGCGTGAGGAAGACGCGGAGCCACAGGCGCTGGTTCGACTCGACGTTGAGCAGGCCGTAGTTGACCGCGAACCGGCCGGGCAGCTTGTCGGCCCCGGGGAACCCGAGGTAGTCGACCGCGTTGAGTTCGAAGAGCATGTCGTACCGTAGCGTCGGGTCGTCGCGCAGGTACAGGCAGATCTCGCGGATTCGCTCGCGCGGGACGATCACGGTGACCATGTCGCGGAACTCGCCGACTCGCAGGCCGGCGTCGGGGAACTTCTCTTTGAGCGGGGCGAGCGTGGGGTGGGTGATGGTGCGGGGCATGGGTATTGGAGGCCGATTGTTCGGGATCGCGCGGGGGGCGTCAAGGATGTTAGCGCCGCCGATCGAGCGCCGTGATAGAATTGACGCCGGAGTCCCCCATGATCAAGACCGAGAACCGCTACGTCGGAAGCGACCCCTCCATCCTCGGCGGTGAGCCGATCATCATCGGGACGCGCACGCCCGTGCGCGCGATCGTCGAGATGTGGCGCGCCGGCGTCGCACCGGAGGAAATCCCGACGCACCTCCCCCACCTCCGATTGGCCCAGGTGTTCGACGCCCTGAGCTACTTCAGCGACCACACGGAAGAAATCGCCCGGCACATCGAACGCAACGCCGTCCCTGATGACCGTCTTGACGCGAGGGCGGGCGAGTGAGCGACGTCTTCATCCGCCTGTATCTCGACGAGGACGTAAGCGTGCTGGTTGGAAACCTCCTCGCATCTCGCGGGTTCGACGTTCGCACGACCGGCGAGGCCGGGAATCTCGGGCGCACTGACGCGGAACAGCTCGCGCACGCGTGCGCGTCGCGCGCATGGCCCTACTCACACATAACCGGGCCGACTTCGAAGCGCTGGCCGCCGATTACCTCTCGACCGGCCGATCTCACCCGGGAATCATCATCGCGGTCCGCCGAACGCCGCAGGAGATCGCGCGCCGCGTCCTGGGGATCCTCAACGACGTCACCGCCGACGAGATGGTCGATCAGGTCCGCTACGTCTGATTCGCACCGAGTCGCTCACAGTGAACAGGCGACGATCGGCTCGGGTTGGCCGTCGGCGCAGTGCATCCAGCGGCGGCCGTCGTGCTCGATCAGGTCGATCGAGCGCTTGGGGCCCCACGAGCCCGGCGTGTACGGGTCGGGGGCGCGGGTGGACTGCTTCCAGCCCTGCTCGATCGGGTCGATCACAGCCCAGGCGGCCTCGGCCTCGTCGCCGCGGATGAACAGCGTCTGGTCGCCGGTCATCGAGTCGTAGATCAGCCGCTCGTAGGCCTCGGGGGCCTCGACGTTGAACGCGGACTTGTAGAGGAAGTCGAGGGCGACGGGCTTGATGTTGACGGCCCCGCCGGGGACCTTGGCGTTGAGCCGCCAGCTGATGCCTTCCTCCGGGGCGATCTTGATGACCAGGTCGTTCGGGTAGACGGGCGACTCGGTCTGCTTCTGGAAGAGCGTGAGCGGCGGGCTGCGGAAGCGGACGACGACCTCGCTCAGCTTGGTCTCGAGGAACTTGCCCGTGCGGATGTAGAACGGCATGCCGCTCCACCGCCAGTTGTCGACGTACAGCTTGAGGGCGGCGAACGTCTCGGTGCGCGAGTCGGCGGGGACGCCCTTCTCCTTCAGGTAGCCTTCGGACGTCTGGTTGGCGTGGCTGCCTGCGGAGTACTGGCCGCGGACGGTGTAGTGGTCGACCTGGTCGGGGCGAATCGGGCGGATCGATTTGTAGACCTTGGTCTTCTCGTCGCGGATGCTGACCGCGTCGAGGGCGGCGGGCGGCTCCATCGCGACCAGGGCCATGAGCTGGAAGATGTGGTTCTGCACCATGTCGCGCAGTGCGCCTGAACGGTCGTAGTACCCGCCGCGGGACCCGACGCCGAGCGACTCGCTGACGGTGATCTGGACGTGGTCGATGTACTTGTAGTTCCAGATCGGCTCGAAGATCGAGTTGGCGAACCGCATGACCATCAAATTCTGGACGGTCTCTTTGCCGAGGTAGTGGTCGATGCGGAAGACCTGGGACTCGTCGAAGTAGGTGTGAATGAGCTTGTTGAGGGCCTTGGCGCTGGGCAGGTCGTAGCCGAAGGGCTTCTCGATGATCAGGCGTTTGAACCGGGCCTCGGGGTTGTACTGGGGGTTGACGGCGCGCTCGCCCAGGCGGGTGATGATGGGCTCGAAGGTGTTGGGCGGGGTCGAGAGGTAGAAGAGGCGGTTCTTCTCGTCGTTGCCGTACTTCGTGTCGAGCTCGGTGAGCTTCTCGGCGAGCTTCTGGTGGGCGTCGGCGCTGCCGTAATCTTCGCCCTGGAAGTAGTGCAGGCGATCGACGACCTTTCGCAGGACGGCCGCGTCCACCGGCTTGGTGCGCGCGAACTTGTTGACGGCCTCTTCGGACTCCTTGCGGTACTGCTCATCCGTCATGGGCGAGCGGGCGAAGCCGACGACGTAGGAGTTCTCGTTGAGGAGGTTCTCGCGGGCCATCTCGTAGATGGCGGGGATCAGCTTCCGCTGGGCGAGGTCGCCGGAGGCGCCGAAGATCACGATCGCACAGGGCGGGGCGGTGGACGGCATAGCGGGTCTACTTCCTTATCTCTGTCTCGGTCGGTAGCGCGGAAAGGAAAGAGATAAGGCGCGGGTGCGCGCAGGTCAACCCGGACGGTCAGGTGAGCTCGAATTGGCGCGCGCCACAACCGCACGCGGACGTGCGGTCGTCGCGGTCGAGACGTATGCGTGAGCGCGCCGGGCGGGGCCGCAAGCGGTGTCGGTCAGAGCACCCCTCGTCCGACGCGGTGGGAGGCCATGGTGCCGGTGGCGTCCTGGGATTGTTCGGACATGCCGGTGCCACCACCGGCGTTCTCGCCGGTGATGCGGGCGCCGCCGACGGTGGTGCCGAAGTCGGGGATGGGGTTGGCGCGGGAGCCGGTGGCGGAGCGGTCGCCGGACTGGCAGACGCCGTGGGCGACCATGTCGTAGATGGAGTAGACGGCGTAACCGGCGAGGGCCAGGGTGCCGAGCTTGATCAGACCGCGGATCATGGGTTCCTCCTGCGTGGAAAGGAATGAAGTTCTGGGAAAGAAATTTTGGCCGCAAAGACGCAAAGAGCGCGAAGCAGAGCAAGGTTTCGCGTGACGGATGAGTTGCGAACGGTGGACCAATGCGGTCGGGCGAACCGGCGCGTCGCTTTTCACTCCGCATCCGGCTTGATCGTTGCAGGCTGGAATGTAAGTGGATTCGTGCCGGTTCGTCTGCGCGGAAAATGCCGGTCGGGGCGGTCGGGGGAGGGGAAAATCGCGGTCGGCGGGGCAACACGGCAAGGGTTCGATCGGCTCAGGCTTCCCCTGATCGGCGTCGCGCATACAATCCCGGGCCGATGCGCGACCCCCGATTTTCCAAGCTCGCAGACGTCCTGGTGAACTACAGCATTGGCGCCAAGCCCGGACAGCTCGTCCGGATCAGTGGTCCGCCGGTGTCGCAGCCGCTGATCGTCGAGCTGTACATCAAGTGCCTGGAGGCCGGTGCCCACCCCGTGGTGCGGATGGTGCCCGAGGAGCTCAACGAGCTGTTTTTGAAGATGGCCAACGACGAGCAGCTGCGGTTCTGCTCGCCGATCAACTTGTACGAGTACGAGACGCTGGACTGCTCGATCGGGATCTGGGCCGAGGAGAACACCAAGGCCCTGACCAACTGCGACCCGTCGAAGATCGGGACGACGCAGGCGGCGCGCAAGCCGCTGATGGACACGTTCATGAAGCGGGCGGCCGAGGGGAAGCTGCGGTGGGTGGGGACGCAGTTCCCGTCGATGGCGTGCGCGCAGGACGCGGAGATGAGCTTGTACGAGTACGAGGATTTCGTCTTCAAGGCCGGGCACATCTACCACCCGGACCCGATCGGGGCGTGGAAGGCGATCAGCGAGCGGCAGCAGCGGCTGGTGGACTTTCTGCAGGGGAAGAAGGAGTATCGGGTCGTCTCGGCGAACGGGACGGACGTGCGGATGTCGCTGGCGGGCAAGACGTGGGTCAACTGCGACGGGCGCGAGAACTTCCCGGACGGGGAGGTGTTCAGCGGGCCGGTGGTCGACTCGGTCGAGGGGCAGGTGAACTTCAGCTTCCCGGCGGTGCACCACGGGCGGGAGTGCGACGGGGTGCGGCTGACGTTCCGAAACGGGAAGGTCGTGGACGCGGGGGCGACGAAGGGGCTGGACTTCCTGACGTCGATGCTGGACATGGATGCGGGTAGCCGGTTCCTTGGCGAGTGCGCGATCGGGACGAACTACGACATCCAGCAGTACACGAAGAACACGCTGTTCGACGAGAAGATCGGCGGGACGTGCCACTTCGCGCTGGGGGCTGGGTATCCGGAAAGCGGGAACACGAACCAGAGCGGGCTGCACTGGGACATGGTCGTCGATTTGCGGAACGGTGGGTACATCGAGGTGGACGGGATCAAGATCAACGTGGACGGGAAGTTCACGCGGGAGGGGTTCCCGGGGCTGTGAGCGCTCTGAAAGACTCACCGCAGAGACGCAGAGGGCGCAGAGGTATGAAGCGAACGCCGCCGCCGCGACCCGTGCTCGACTACCGCAACGGGAAGCAGTTCCCGCAACCGCTGCGTGTGCAATCCGTGTGGGTGGAGCGCGTCCAGATCGGGCTGATCCTGCTGGTGTGCGCGCCGGTGGCGTTGGTGGTGGTGGCGGCTTTCGTGTGGATGGTGCTGCAGTGGACGGTGTTCCTGCCGCGGGGATGACTCGGGGTGGTGGGCTTGCGGGGAAAGTGAGCCGCGGGAGATAATCGGGCGCGATGAACGAAGAGATTCCTCCCCCTCCACCGCCTACCCCTCCGTCGGCGTTGCCTCCGGTGGCGCTGGGGGTGCCGCACGTGGATCATGGGGTGATGCCGTACCGGCCGCCGGGGCCGGAGCCGCGGTCGCAGTGGTGGACGGACCAGGGGGCGTACAGCGCGGCGATCATCTACGGGCTGATGGGACTGGCACTGTTGGGTAGCGTGATCAGCGGGGTGTGGTGGGTGATCGCGCAGTTAGCGGGGTTGCCGTTTTGGCCGTTCTGAATCGGAACGTCGCTCGATCCGCGGCGGCGCTTCGGGCGAAGCCCGTGTGCTCTGCCCCGGCTTGTTGAAGGAGTGACGATCGTGACCAAGGCTTCGATGAACATTCGTGCCGCCACCGAAGACGACCTCGTCGCGATCAACGAGATTTACAACTATTACGTCGTGAACTCGACGGCGACGTACCAGACGGAGCCGGCGACGATTGACGAGCGGCGGGCGTGGTTCGCGGCGCACGGGGAGCGGTATCCGGTGATCGTGGCGGTCGATGAGGCCGGGGCGGTGATCGGGTGGGGGTCGCTGTCGCGGTTTCATCCGCGGGCGGCGTACGGGCGGACGGTGGAGAACTCGGTCTACGTGGACCACCGGCACCACCGCCGGGGCCTGGGGCGGGCGCTGTCGGAGCGGTTGATCACGCTGGCGCGCGAACTGGGGTATCGGACGATCGTCGGGCTGATCGACGCGGACCAGGGGCCGAGCATCGCGCTGCATCGGGCGCTGGGGTTCGAGACGTCGGGGCGGCTGCGCGAGGTGGGTTACAAGTTCGGGCGGTGGCTGGATGTAGTGTACATGCAGTTGATGGTGGGGACGGGGGCCGTTGCAAATCCGTGAGGTTTTGTAAGGGGGCGGGTCAGGAAATTGGAATCGGCTTGACGGCGCGCGGGGCGGGCAGAGAATGGCGTGCGGAGCCGGCGGGCGATCGCGCTTTGACATCGAAGCGTCTGAACTGGGGAGGTCGAGACGCGTGCGCGCGTTGTGTGGCGGCGCGGGTGTCATAACAGAATCGCAGAAGCGACCCGCCCGGCGGCGGTCGTGCGCGGGTGAGAGTGTGGCATGAAAGACCTGATCCTCCATTTCTTCCAGGCGAAGGCGTTTCCGGAACTGGCGTCGGCGGTGCGGGCGCGGGTGGGGGCGGTGATCGGGCGGTGGGAGTCGGCGGCGCGGGAGATCCTGCCGCGGGCGGACTCGCTGACGCACGAGCAGTTGCGGGACTCGCTGCCGGATACGCTGGAGCGATTGGCGGGGGCGCTGGAGTCGACGGGGCCCCGACCGACGGCGGAACTGCTGGCCGAGTCGCACGAGCACGGGGTGGACCGGGCTGACCAGGCGTACAACCTGGCGGACCTGCTTGTCGAGTTCGACCTGCTGCGGCCGATCCTGATGGAGGAGGCGGCGCTGGAACTCGGGCGCGACATCACCCTGGGCGAGATCATCGCGCTGAACATGGGCGTGGACCTGGCGGCGCGGCGGAGCGTGCTGACGTTCGTGCAGCGGCAGCGGGCGGACCTGGAGGCAGCGGCGCGGGTGCAGGCGAAGTATTTGTCGTTCATGTCGCACGACATCCGCGGGGGGCTGAACGCGATTTTGTTGTCGGCCGAGGTGCTGGAGACGGAACTGCGGGACGAGCCGCGGTTCGCGCAGGCGATGGAGGACGTGGACTCGATCCGGCGGAACATTTTGGACACGGTCGCGGCGATGGACCGGTTCCTCAGGGCCGAGCAACTGCGGAGCGGGACGGTGGCGGCGAAGCGGGCGCCGGTGGACCTGCGGCAACTCGCGGCGGAGGTGATCATGACGGCCAGGCCGCAGGCGGCGGCGAAGGGGCTGTCGGTGACGCTGCACGGCGCCGAATCGTGCGTGATGGAGACGGACCGCGAACTGGTGCTGACGATCCTGCAGAACCTGGTGAGCAACGCGATCAAGTACACGGCGACGGGGGAGGTGCGGGTGACGGTGGGGGCCCGGCCGGCGCCCGAGGGCGGGTGCACGATCGAGGTGCTGGACACGGGCCCGGGGATCGCGCCCGAGCGGATCGATGGGCTGTTCGCGCCGTTCGTGCGCGGGGAGACGCACGGGCAGTCGGGCGTCGGGCTGGGCCTGTACATCGCCCGTCAGGCGGCGGACGTGCTTGGGGCGAAGCTGGACGCGCGGTCGACGCCGGGGGTGGGGACGACGTTTACGTTGTACGTGCCGGGCTGAAGGGAATTTCGGATTGCGGATCTCGGATTGCGGATTGATAAGCGTCCCCAATCCACAATCCGAAATCCGAAATCCGAGATCGTTTGACGGTCCCGGCGTTACAGTTATTATCGCGGGCGCTCGTTACGGCCCTGTGGCGGAATTGGCAGACGCAGCGGATTCAAAATCCGCCGCCTTAACAGCGTGTGGGTTCGAGTCCCACCAGGGCCATTGAAGTTTTCAGTTGGGGACGAGCCGCTGAAGCGGCCCCGCCGGGCGAGCGTGGGGGGTATCAATCCGGATTACCGATGACGCGCACACTCTTGCCGATCGTGGTTGTGGTCTTGGTCGCGCGGCTGGCCCCCCCTGCCTCCGGGGCGCCCAACGGGGCGGAGTTGTACCAGCGGCACTGCGCGATCTGTCACGGGGCGGAGGGGCGAGGGGTGGCGGGGGCGTTTCCGCCGCTGGCGGGGTCGGACTATCTCGCGCGGGAGCGGGAGAAGTCGCTGCGGGCGCCGCTCGAGGGGTTGTTCGGGAAGATCACGGTCAACGGCGTGAACTACGAGGGGGCGATGCCGCCGGTGCTGCTGCCGGACGATCAGGTGGCGGCGGTGCTGGAGCACGTGATGACGTCGTGGGGGAACAAGGAAAAGCCCCCGACGGCGACGGAGATTTCGGAACTGCGGGCGAAGTCGAAGTTCAAGACGTTCGCGGCGCTGGTCGAGGCGATCGGGACGACCGAGTTGCCGGACGCGCCGGACGGGTGGGACATCAAAGTGGGGGTGCAGTTAACGTTTTCGCCGGTGCGGATGGCGCTGCATCCGGACGGCAAGCGCGTGCTCGTGCTGCACGACTCGGGGGACGTTTGGACGTGGACGCCGGGGCAGGCCGAGGCGGTGAAGTTGTTCGAGACCGGGGCCTACATCGATTGGGAGGGCGGGCGGCCGTCGGTGATGGGGATGAACGTGGACAACAAGGGGCGGCTGTATTTGGTGTGCAACCAACGGAACGCGAAGGTCAAGCCGGTGCGGAACGACGTGACGATCTTCCGCACGGAAGCCTGGCAAGCGGGCAAGGAATGGGGCAAGCCGGCGGCGTGGTTGAAGACGGCGTACCCGTGGGGCGTGGGGCCGTACAACCACGGCGTGAACCACATCGCGCAGGGGCCGGACGGGCGGATTTACGTGAACAGCGGGTCGCGCACGGACGGCGGGGAGGAGGGGAATTCGGCGGACTATTCGAAGAAGGGCGAGGAGGCGATCACGGCGGGGATGTGGCGGCTGGACCCGGAGGCGGCGAAGCCGGAGATCGAAGTGATCGCGCGGGGGCTGCGGAACAGCTTCGGGTTCTGCTGGGACGACGCGGGGCACTTGATGGCGACGGACAACGGGCCGGACGCGCACTCGCCGGAGGAGTTCAATCTGATCGAGGCGGGGAAGCATTACGGGTTCCCGTTCCAGTTTTCGGACTGGGAGAAGCGGCCGTACAAGCACACGCCGGACGCGCCGGCGGGGGTGACGTTCACGCGGCCGTTCGTGAACGTGGGGCCGGACGCGATCAGCGGTGAGGACGATTCGCCGGGGGCGGTGAAGCCGAAGACGTCGTCGACGTTCGATGCGCACTCGAGCCCGGCGGGGGTGGTGTATTTGGATAAGACTTGGCCGGCGCCGCTGGCGGATTCGTTTTTGGTGGCGCGGTTCGGGAATTTGCTGGCGCGGAAAGTGGACGTGGGGTTTGACGTGCTGCAGGTAAAGCCGGATTTTGCGAAGCGGACGGTGACGGTGCGTAAGTTTTTGAGCCCGATGTCGCGGCCGATCGATCTGGTGAAGTTGCCGGGGCATCGGCTGGTGGTCGCGGAGTTCACGACGGGGACGACGCTGGCGGCGGGGCTGGGGACGCCGGGGCGGTTGGTGGTGGTGGAGCCGGTGAAGTGAGCCGT
>DATHXE010000703.1:0-4239 GCA_035459845.1 Tepidisphaeraceae bacterium
AGAACGTGAAGACGCCCGAGGATTACCTGACGGGCGTTTCGCACCCGACCGTGTTCGAGGGGGCGAACGTGGACGAGCTCAAAATGGTGGAGATGGCGCACTCGATCACGGCCGACACGGTTCCGCCGATCGCGCTGCTCAAGGTGGTGGAGGAAGATCAGTTCAAGAATGGCGTGGACTACTTTGAGCCGGACGGGGTGACGGAAGTGCTGGCGGACACGCCGTGCGTGATCAGCCGGATCTGGCGGGCGACGGCGGGGAAGCGACGGATGGTGGTGTCGGCGGAGGGGAGCGGGGATCTGAACAAGCGGCCGCTGAAGTTTCACTGGAGCGTGCTGCGGGGCGAAGAGAAGCGCGTGACGATCAAACCGCTGAACGAGGCGGGGTCGCGGGTGGAAATCACGGTGCAGTACCCGGAGCGGCGGGCGGTCTGGCCGGGGTCGGCGATCGAGTCGAACCGGGTGGATATTGGCGTGTTCGTGAACAACGGGACGTTTTGGTCGGCGCCGAGCTTCGTGACGTTCTTCGGGATTGATTCGGAGGCGCGGACGTACGACGAGAAGGGGCGCGTGGCGGAGGTGGGGTACGGGGTGGGACGGCCGCGCGCGAGTGCGTCGAACTGGGCGGCGTTCTTCCAAGCGTGGCTGGCGGCCGAGCAGACGGAGGGGATGAAGTGGCTGCGGTCGCGGATCAAGGCGGAGGAGCACGAGGGCCTGACGGCGGTGGCGAAGGCGTATTTGCCGAAGGTGGTGGTCAAGGACGACAAGGCGCAGAAACAGTTGCTGGAGGAGAAGCAGGCGGGGTTGAGCGGGCCGGTGAAGCGGGTGGTGGAGGCGGCGCTGGGGGCGGCGGTGGACGACGTGAAGCTTGCGGAGGGGAAGGAATTCGCGGAGTTAGTCGCGCGCATGACCGCGGCGGATGAAAAGGCGAAGAAAGCGCGCGCGAACCTGCTGGCCGGGCTGGCGAGGCTCGGTGTGGCGCGCGAGCAAGGGGGCGTGGTCGCCGAGGTGGCGGGCCAGCCGTGGGGGGCGTGTCAGGTGCGGCGGTTCAACGCGGACGTGGTTGCGCAGGTGCTGCTGCCCGAGATGGTGTCGGCCGACAAGCGCGCGAATCTGGTGGACCCGCGGCTGGCGTCGGCGAAGGCGTGGCGGGACGTGTACCGGTATGACGAGGCGGGGAAGGTGGCGGGGTGGACGCGGACGGGGTTGGAGAAGGCGTACGAGTTCGATGCGGAGGGGCGGGTGGTTGTGGAAGGGAAGACGGCGGCAGTGAAGTACGAGACGGGGGTGATGAAGGGGTTTGCGCCGGCGGAGTTGAGGATGGTGGTGGGGGAGAAGTGAGTCGAAGGATGCCGTGGTCCGGCGCGAGTCTCGGGCGTGCGTACCCCCCCTGCCATTCGAGGTGCTCCGAGGACTCTGGCCGTGAACGAAGCGGCCTGCCTGTCGAGGATCAGGAACGCGGCTCGGGGTTTCCGCGGTTTCCCGCCACAAGTGGCGGGCTATATGGGGCGCGGCGTTCCGCGGCGGGGCGGCTTGGAGTCGTTCGCGAGTGGGGTGGGCCGACGGCGGTTGATCAGAGGTGATCGAATAGGCCCGGCTCGGGCGGCGCTTTGGACTTCTTGGCGCGCGGCGCTTTCTTGACCGGCGGGTGCTTCTCCAGCGGCCCGGCGTCGCGGCTGGTGTTGCCCTCGCTGTTGAAGACCTCCTCGACGCGGGCCAAGCGGTCGGCGTCCTCCGGCCGCTTGTCGCGGCGGATCGTCTTGATGCGCGGGAAGCGCAGCGCGTAGCCGGACGCGTGGCGGCTGCTGCGCTGGATCTGGTCGAAGGCGATTTCGAGGACGACTTGCGGTTTGACCCAGAACGTGTGGCCGTTGTCGTGCGTAGCGATGGAGGGGAAGAGCGCGGTGAACTCGGCGATCTCGGCGTCGGTCACGCCGGAGTAGGCCTTGCCGATGTTGAGGAGCTTGGCGCCGTCTTCGGCGGGGTCGGCGCTCCAGACGGCGAAGGTGTAGTCGGACAGCGTGCGGGCGCGCTTGCCCGTGCCGAACTCGGCGGCGGTGACGACGCAGTCGAGCGTGGGCAGGTGGCCCTTGAGTTTGAGCCAGAGCTTGCCGCGCCGGCCGGGGGAGTACGGGGAGGCGGGGTCTTTGAGGATGAGGCCCTCATTGCGGCGGGCCTTGGCGGCGTCGAAGGCGGCGGTGATCTCGGCGGCGGTGGTGGCGGGGGAGGTGCGGGTGATGGAGAGGCGGGGGATTTCGGATTGCGGATGTCGGGTTGCGGATTGAGCGGAGGAAGAGCCGACCGCGAGAGCGGTGGGCGGAGCCCACCCTACGAGTTGTTCGAGGCGGACGCGGCGATGGGTCAGTGGCGCGTCCATGAGGAGCTCGCCGTCGAGGTAGAGCAGGTCGAAAGCGACGATCTGCACCGGGTACTTGTCGAGGACCGCGGGGGAGGGCTCCTTGCGGCCCAGGCGGCGCTGGAGGTGCATGAAGGCGCTGACGGAGACGGTGCCCTCGGGAATTTCGGATTGCGGATCTCGGATTGCGGATTGGTCGGTGTTTGAAGACTTCGCGGGCGAGACGCCCGTGCCACCTCCGGCCACCGGCACGATCTCGCCGTCGAGGAGGAAGTCGTGGGGGATGCGCTTCATCGCGGCGACGACGTCGGGGAAGGCGGCGTCGGCGCGGTCCATCGTGCGCGTGAAGATCGCCACACGGTCGCCCTGCTTGTGGACCTGCGCGCGGATGCCGTCGAGCTTGTCCTCGGCGAGAAACGTCCGGCCGGCGAGGGTCTTCTCGGCGTCGGCGGGCATCTCCTGCGGCGTGGCGAGCATGAACTGGAGCGGGTGGAACAGCGTGAACGCGGCGCAGGCGAGTTCGTCGCGCCGCGCGAGCAGCGCGACGCGATCGAGATCCCCGGCCAATACCTGGCAGCGCTGAACCGCGGCCAGGTCCTTCCCGAACGCCTGCGCGATCGCGGCCTGGAGCAGGCCGTCCTGGATGCCGGTGCGCAGGTCGCCGGCGATGATCTTGGCGAGGTACGTCGCCTCGCGCGGGTCGTCGCAACGGGCGAAGAGGTCGAAGAGGATCTCGCGCTTGGCTTCCTGATTGCCGGTGGCGGCGAGGGCATCAAAAGCGGTGTCGAGGTCGGCGAGGGTCAGAGAGTCCTGAGGGATTCCGGATTGCGGATCTCGGATTGCGGATCGGGCGGGGAGAGCAGTGGGATGTTCGGGGGCGTCGGCAACGGGTCGCGTTGCGGCCGACGTTCTCGACTCCCTTTCATCCTTCAATCTTCCGCCTTCGTCCTTCTTCAGATGCCACAGCGGCGTGAGCGCCGCGCCGAGCTCGCCCGAGGCGATCGTCTGCGTGCGGAGCTGGTCGGGCGAGATCGGGAGCAGTCGGAGGACGACCGACCACACGATCGACGAGCCGACCGCCAGCACGCGCTCGTCCGTCCACCCGAAGGGCCGGCCTGCGGCGTAGCGGACCGCGCGCGCCAAATCGTCGTCCGGCAGCGGGCGGAAGAATTCCGCGAGGATCCGCTGCTTCTCGAGCTTCCCCGCGACCGCGGCGGCGGCGTCCATGGCGCGGGCGAAGGCCAGCAGCGGGGTGGTCACGGCGAATTGTAGGGCGCGGGCGTCGCACTCGGGCGCGGACGCGCCGCACGCGCCGGATCCGGAGCCTGAGGCGACGGGCCGGATTCTTTCGCGGATACGCGCGCCCTCGCATCGGACGTTCGGCGCAATTCGTTGGTACGATGTCCGCGCTCCCCCCGAAGTCTCCCGAAGGGCCCCGACACACTCGTGCTCCGTCACGGCATCGTCATTCTCGTCGCGATCGCCTTCACGGCTCCCGCGCGGGCGGAACGCCTGCGCTACCCGGGCCTGCCCAAGGTGCCGTCGGTCGAGGTGGTCGTCGGCGAGGCGGACGCGGTCGTGCTCGGGCGCGTCCGCTCCGCCGATTTCGTCCCGGCGGGCTCGACGCGGCGGTTCGTGACGCTCGACGTCGAACGGCAGATCGCGGGCCGGGCCGTCGCGTCGCCGGTCACGTTCGAACTGGTGATCGAACTCGTGTCCGACACGCGGTTGTACGCGCCCGAGCCTGGCCAGGAGGCGGTCGTCGGGCTGGCGGGCCTCGACTTGGCGCGGACGGAGGGCGGGCCGCTTCCGTGGGGCCGCGGGTGGGTTTTCCGGGACGGCCAGCCCGTCGGCGCGACGCCGGCGTTGAACATGTTCGGCGAC
>DATHXE010000704.1:0-5294 GCA_035459845.1 Tepidisphaeraceae bacterium
TGGATTTGCCCGCGGGTTCATACGAAAGCACCGGCACCGCCGCGGCGGCGGTCGAGCCGGCGGACTGGGCCTCCTCCGTGATGTCCTGTTGGGCGGCTGGGTTCATGAGCGTGACGCGGGTCAGACGTGCCCCGCCGGCAATGTCCGACGGGGCAGGGCTGAGTGTAGGGCGGGAGGGATGATCGGGCGAATCCGGCGCGCGACGCTCACACACCTAGCGGGCTAGCCGCTTCTGCGGCTAGTGGGAGTCTGAATGCGCGCGATACGCCGCTACCCGTTGTCGGAAGACCCGCTACTAACCTGACACCTGTCACACCGACAGCGTCGGTTCCCCCGGCGTCACGGGCGCCCCCGCGTGGTCGAGCGCCCACGCAACCCCGGACCGCCCCTCCCACCCAACGTGATACCGCATCGCCAGCGCCGACAGGAGCGGGAAGAAAATAAGCTGCAATTGCGTGACCGCCGCGATCACGCCCAGCCCGACCCACAGGCCGTTGTGCGCCGACACCTGCGGGCCGATGCGTGCGGGGAAGGACGGATCGGCGACGGCGGCGGACGTTGCCGCCGACGCCTCGGCCCGCGCGTGTCGCGCAAGCCGCAACCAGTAATTGATCCCGACGAGCAGTGTCAGCAGGTAGAACAAGATCAGCCCGACGTGGAACACCACGCCCATCGTCTGCGTCACGGGCCAGATCGCCGTGATCGAGTCGACGTTCGAGACCCAATAACCCGATTGCCCATAGGCCCGCTGGCAAAACCGGTAAGGGCGGTGATCGAACCGGGTGTCGGTACGACCGTCAGACCACTCGGTCACGCCGGTCGGCGGGAACGACGCGTACTGCCGACTCCCGTAGCTGGCCACCTCGAACCGCGTGAGCCGCGGGCTCACGTTCCGCCAGACGTCCTCGTACTCCCCGGCGGAACTGACGTAAAAGTACCCCCGCGCCGGCTCGGCCTCCGTCAGTCGCTCTTGCGCCCGGGAATAGCGGATCGGCTTGGGCGCGAATGCGGGGACGATGAACAAGATCGCCGTGATCGCCACCACGACGACCAGCGCCGCCGGCGCGAGTACACCGTTTCCGGCCCGCGCCCCGCGCGCCATGTCGGCGAGGGCCGCCTGTCCGTGGGGCGTATTCGCGACCGCCGGTGTGCTCAGGCCGGGCGACTCCATCCGCCGCGCCACGTGCGCCGCCAACCGCCGCCGCGCGACCATCACATGAATCGGGAACAGCAGCGCCGCCAGCGGAAACAGGACGACCCAAATCAGGGTCAGCGCCCACCCCGGCCGGGCGTCCGCCGCGGGCGGCGTCCAATAGCCCACGGCCCCGCCCTGCGCGGCCTGCACCGCCCCGCACGCCGGGCACGTGTTCGTCGCCGTCGGCGTAACCGACTGGCCGCATCTCCAACAGGTGATCATGGGAAGCCTCTAAACGACTTACGATGGGGCACGAGAGGCGCTTCGTCAACAGGATTGTAGAACGCGCGAACGGATTGAAGGATCCACGCGGCGCCTCGTAACCCGCACGAGCAACACACCCTGCACCCCAACCGATTCTGGTGTAAGATACCTACGGCACCCGCGCGCGGATCCAGCAATCGCCCCCACATGCCCCGCATCGGTCAGGAAAAAGTTCTGCTCATCGGCGACGCCCATCGCGACGTGCAAGGCGCCGTCGCAGCCGCCTTGCCCGGGGCGTCCGTAACCGCCGTCGCCGATTACTTCGACGGCATCGCCGAGCTCTCGGCCGGTATGTACACCACCGTCCTCGCGTCCGCCGAGCCCGTCGAGCGCCGGCCCGAGGCCGCCGTCCGCACCCTCCGCGAACTGTGCGGCGACGGCCGGCTGATCCTCTTCGGCCAACCGTCGCTCGAGGGCCTCTCCCGCAAGATGCTCGAGTTCGGCGCCGACGACTACCTGATTACGCCCGCCAACCCCGGCGAGATCCAGCAGATGCTCGGTGCGCCCGTCCTCCGCGTCGCCCAGCCGACCCGGCCGATCGAGGTCGACGGCAACGGCGCCGCGCCGCCCGCCGACGTCCGCGTCACCGACGCCCCCACCGTTACCGAATCCCTCCAGGGCCTGCCGCTGGCGGAGGTGCTGCTCGACGCGCTCCTGCAGCACCCGGCCGACGCCCCCGCCGCCGCCGTCCGCCGGCTCTCGGCCATCGTCGGCCCCACGATGCGGCTCGCCTACCACGACGCGAAGAAGAACGCCCCGCCGCTCGAGGTGCCCGACGGCGTGATCGCCCTCTCGCACCAGGTCCGCGCCACCGGCGCCAGCGAGGACGCCGGCACGATCCACTTGCTGTTGTCGGCCGATCAGGACGCCCAGGCCGCGCGGCACCTGCTCGCCCAGATCGCCGGCCTCGTCGGTAAGGTCGCCGGTCTCCAGGACCGCCACAACGGCCTGTACCAACTCGCGATCACCGACCAGCTCACCGGCGTCTCCAACCGCCGACACTTCGAGCACTTCCTCGCCAAGATCATCGCCAAGGCGACGACCGAGCGGTTCCCCGTCACGCTCCTGCTCTTCGACATCGACGACTTCAAGAAATACAACGACACCTACGGCCACGGCGCCGGCGACCAGATCCTCAAGGAGACGGCCACCCTCATCAAGCGCTGCTGCCGCGAGCACGACCTGGTCGCCCGCATCGGCGGCGACGAGTTCGCCGTCGTCTTTTGGGAAAAGGAGGGCCCGCGCCTCCCCAAGGACGCCGGCAAGCCCCCCCTGCCCGCCAAACCCCCGCAGACGCCCCGCCAGGTCTTCGCCCGGTTCAAACGCCTGATGGCGTCGGCCGATTTCCCGGGCCTGGGCGCCAACGGCAAGGGCGTGCTCACAATCTCCGGCGGCCTGGCGACGTTCCCGTGGGACGCGCGCAACATGGCCGAGCTGATCCAGGCCGCCGACTACTGCCTGATGCAGAAGGCCAAGCGCGGGGGGAAGGACCGGCTGTACCTGGTGGGGGATGAGGACGAGTCGGAAGGGTAACGCCAACCGCGCCGTACCGGCTCGATTGCGCTATTTGCCTCAATAGCACCTCATATAGCCCACCACTTGTGGCGGGACGGCGCCACTTGCCCAATCACGTTCGGCTCGGAATCGGCGCCATTCGGCGCACAACCGTTTCCCGCCACAAGTGGCGGGCTATATGAAGCGGTGATCGCGCGATCGAGCGGGAGTTGAGGCGATCGAAGCCGCCTGTCGCGAGCGACGCCCTCCGCCTACTGGCGTATTCCTCCCCGCGCCCGTAAAACTCCCCCCATGAAAGTGTTCCTCACCGGCGTCGCCGGGTTCGTCGGGAGCCGGCTGGCCAAGGCCCTGCTGGCGCGCGGCGATACCGTGGTCGGGCTGGACAACATGAACGACTACTACGCCGTCTCCCTCAAGGAGCGGCACCTCGCCGACCTGCGCGACCAGCCTCGCTTCACGTTCATCCAGGGCGACCTCCGCGACGCGCCCCTCCTGCTCGAGCTGTTCCAGCAGCACAAGCCCGACGGCGTCGCGCACCTCGCCGCCATGGCCGCCGTCCGCTACTCCGTCCAGAACCCCCTGCTCTACGGCACCATCAACGTCCAGGGCAGCGTCAACCTGCTCGACGCCGCCCGCCAGACCGGCCAGCCCGTGTGCGTGATGGCCGGCACCGGTTCGAGCTATGGCTCGACCACCCCCGTCCCGTTCAAGGAAGACGCCCCCGCCGACAAGCCCCTGGCACCCTACCCCGCGTCCAAGCGCGCGATGGAGCTCTTCGCGCACTCGTACGCCCACCTCTGGAAGCTCCCCGTTACCTGTCTCCGCTTCTTCAACGTCTACGGCCCCCACGGCCGGCCCGACATGATGCCCTGGAAGTGGACGCTGGCTATCAACAAGGGCGAGCCGCTGACGATGTACAACGGCGGTCGCCTCAAGCGCGACTGGACCTACATCGACGACATCGTCGGCGGCTTCCTCGCCGCCCTCGACAAGCCCCTGCCCTACGAGATCATCAACCTCGGCTGCTCGTGCCCGGTCGAAAACCTCGACTTCGTCCGCATCCTGGAAGGCCTGCTGCACCGCAAGGCCCAGATCACCGACGTCCCCTGCCCACCGAGCGAGCCCCTCATCACGCACGCCGACATCAGCAAGGCGAAGCAACTCCTCGGGTACGAGCCGAAGGTCAACATCGAGGAAGGGCTCGGGCGGTTCGTGAACTGGCTCCGAGCGGAGCGGCTCTTGTAGGGTGGGCTCCGCCCACCATACGCGCAAACGAAGATGTCCACGCGCACCTCGCGCGTGGACATCGTTGATTCTCAACTGAACGGCCAGATCAGACGTTGATCGCGCTGATCTTGACCGCCGTGTACTTCTGGCGGTGGCCGGTCTTCTTGTAGTAGCCCTTGCGGCGCTTGTGCTTGACCGAGATGACCTTCTTGCCCTTGACGTCGCCGATCACGTCGGCGACGACGGTCGCGCCCGAGACGAGCGGGGCACCGACCTTCGGCTCGCCCTCGCCGCCGACAAGAAGGACCTTGTCGAACGTGACCTGCTTGTCGCCCTCGCCGACCTTGCGGTCGATGCGAATGGTGTCACCCGCGGTGACCTTGAACTGCGTGCCGCTGTCTTCGATGATCGCGTACATGAATCCGAGCTCCGTCTGATGCCAAAATGGGAGGGGAGGATTGTGGTCAAATCCGAGGGGATGTCAAGCCGCGAGGGGGATTAGGGTCGCAAAGACGCGAAGGCGCAAAGAATCCGCATAACTGACCACCCATGAACTCCGATGGAGCCGGCTTGGTGGCATTCTATCGCGCCGTCGGCGGCAGACCCCTGTTAGGATGCCGGCTTCCCCAACCCGAGGAGGTCTGAAATGACCGCGGTACCGCGCACCCGACGGGAGTTCCTTCGCAACGTGGGCCAGGGGATGATCGTGGCGGCCGTCGGGGCGGGGTTGGCGGCCGACCTGGGGGTGTCGGCTGTGGCGGCCGAAGGAGACGGGGCCGGCGGTGACCGGCTGACGTTCGGGGGAATGGAAGGGCTGGTCGCGCTGATGCAGGAGACGCCGCCCGAGCGGTTGAACGCGGTCATGGTGGCCAAGCTGCGGGACGGGGTGGGCCTCAAGACGCTGACGGCGGCGGCCGCGCTGGCGAACGCGCGGACGTTCGGTGGAGAGGACTACGTCGGGTACCACGCGATGATGGCGCTGGGGCCCGCCTACCAAATGTCGCGCGAGCTGTCCGGCGCGGGAGCCGCGCTGCCGGTGCTGAAAGTGCTGTACCGGAACACGACCCGGATCCGGGAGCGCGGCGGGCGGGCG
>DATHXE010000705.1:0-4235 GCA_035459845.1 Tepidisphaeraceae bacterium
AACGCGGCGAGGCCCGTCACACTGGGGCCAGCGACGGCGACGAACCCGATCGGCACCGGCGGGCCCGCGCGCGAGACGGTCGCGAGCAGGCGCGTCCCGTCCGGCGACAGGGCCGCGTGCCAGAGGCGCTCGTCGAAGCGGGTCGTGCGCGCGACCTTCCCGGCCGGGTCGCGGACGACGTACGACCCGGCCGAATCGAACAGCCCGAGCAGGCCGTCACCGCCGACCGACGGGACGACGCCGTCGGCGACCGCGTCCTCGGCCCCGGTGGTCAGGTCGACGCGGACGACCATCTTCGTGCGATACCAGTCGCGGAACACGAGCCGGCCGGGCAAGGGCTGGTTGACGCGCCCGCCGGCCGCGCCGAGCGGGAGCGTCAGTCGCTCGTAATCGAACCCGACCCGCCAGTCCTCGAGTTTGCGGGGGCCGGCTTCGATCTCGCCTAGCGTGAGCAGGTAGTGCTCGCCAGTGCGGGTCTGGAGAACGGCGTACCGAGCCTTGGAGTAGAGCGCGGCCTGTTGCGGGAACGCGGCGACGTCGCCGGTGGTCACCTTGGACACGTCGGGCGGGGACTCGAATTCCTTCGCGTGGGCCGCGACGAGCAGCGGGAACGGCGCGTCGAGGGTGGACTGAAATTTCGGCTCGAACTCGCGAGACGACGTATTGTACTGCATGCCCAGGCCGCCGGCCCGCGGGGGCTGGTAGCGGAAGGCGACGTCACAATTCTCATCGGTCCCACCCAGCTTCGCGCCGTCGGCGAATCGGAAGCCCTGGCCGAGGCGGAGCGTGACGCGCGGGCCCGCCTTCGCGGCCGCGGGGCGCGCCGAGTCCGGGTTGTTGGTGGATGCGACGGGTGCGGTGGTGGCGTCACGCCTTCCCGCTGCCGCGCCCGTGTCCGTCGGCGCGGGTCGTGGTTGGAGGACCCACACGAGCAGGGCGATCGACGCGATCAGCATCGCGACGGCGGCGACGCCCGAAATGGCCAGCACCAGTTTCCGCGTCGGGGACATGCAGGTATATGACACCCCGGCGGCGGCGTTGTTTCCATGCCCTGAACGGGGCTGCCCGGCCGTCACCGCCAGCCATGGTTGCGGTCCATCCAACGGATCGAGGCCCAGTAGTGACCGGCGGCGATGAAGATCAGGCCGCCGAACAGCCAGCGGGGATGGTGAACGGCCTCGACGCGCTCCCCTGCGGGCGGCGCTGGCGCTTGCCCTTCGGGTCGCGGCTAAACGGGGGCGTCAGTCTGGTTTGACGACGACCTCGAAGTCCGACCCCTTCACCTTGCGGAGTTCCTCGTGCATCGCGGGGATGCGGTCGTCGGGGGCGACGGAGATCGACCAATCGAGGCCGTTGTCGGCGCAGAGCATGCCGTACTTCTTGAGGGCTTCGAGGATCGTGCGGACGTTCCTGGAGAACTTGGTGGTGTCGAAGTCCTTGCGGAGGCGGAGGCGCTCGCCCATGCGGGGGAGGTTTTCGTCGCGCTTGTTGCTGGCGAAGTGGGTGGCGGGCGTGACGTAGGCGCGGCGGGTGTTCCGGAACGTGACTCGGAGCGCGTGTTCGATCTCGCCGCGCGCCAGTTCGTCGTGGCGGACGATCGCGGGGAAGACCGGGAGGCCGGCGGCGTCGGTCGAGGTCCAACCATCCGGGCGGAGCTTGTTCGACTTAAGGTCGAAGATCGCGGCGGAGGCGCACTGCCAGCCGCCGTCGGTCTTCTTCGCCTGATAGAACTCGTAGAGCATGCGGTTGACCGGGTCCACGACGATCGCGTGGCGGTCGCCGCCGAGCTTCTGCGCGTCGCGCTGGACGTCGTCGAGCGTGAGCGACTTGTGCTTCGGGTTGCGGCGGAACTCGGCGGGCCAGCCTTCGATGGGCATCATGTCCGGCACGGGATAGGGGCCGGGGTCGGACTCGTCGTTGAAGTGAACGATCTTCACGTCGATTTTCTTCTGGTCGGGCGGGACGAGAACGAAGGCCATGTCGGGGTTCATGCGGACCGGCTTGGTCGGGCCGATCGCGGCGATCATCTGCTTGGACTTGGGGTGGAGCGGCCAGTCGGTGACGACGGCGTTCCAGAGGTTGTCGGGCGGAAAGACCTCGAGGGCGGCGCAGATCGCGTCGGCCTCGGGGGTGTCGAAGGTGACGGGGGCGGTGATCGCCGGCATTTTCGCGGCCTTGAGGCGCTCGACGCGGGCGGGGTCGCCGGTGCCGCCCGAGGCATCGGCGGGTTTCTTCGGTGCGGCGAGCAGGGCGACGGCGGTCGTGACGCAACAGAGTGCGGCGGCGGCAAGTAACGTACGGGCGCGGGGAGCGGTGGACATGAATTCTCCGTGTGCGGTTCATGATACCGGCGGACCGCGATTTAGCTTCACTTTGTCGGGCGGGACGGCGTAAGCTTGGGGGTCGTGGACGCGGAGAAACTCCAACTTGAATACGCGCCCGCCGAGCCGTCGCGGACGTCGGGCGTGCGGCGGTGGGCGGTGCTGATCCTGCTCGTGCTCGCGGCCGTGGCGGCACTGCGACACGGGGCGGACGTGGCGTCGGCGGTGCACCGGCGGTGGGTGCAGTCGCGGTGCGCGACGTTCGAATACGCGGACGAGACGGTCATTTACGAGTCGGACAAGGCCGAGGGGGAGGCGCTCCTGCGCCGGCAGACGGGCGACTACGTGCGGCTGACGGACACGAGCGTCTGGCCGACCGAGGCGGTGGTGCGGAACGAGCCGGGGGCGTGGGCGAGCTTGAAGAAGCTGATGTTCGGCGGGCGGGCGTTCTGGCCGCCGGGGCCGCCGTCGCCCAAGCTGATGGTGCACAAGCTGACGATGCCCGGCGGCGAAGGGCGGATCGTGGCGATCATCCTGGCGCCGGAATTGCCGAACGCGAACGGGGTGCGGGCGCGTGAGCCGGTGCTGCAACTCGTGGCGGCGGTCGTGCGACCGGCGCGCGACTGGTCGGACACGCCGCGGTGGGACGGCAACAGCGGGAACCTGGCGGCGGGGTTCGAGCGGGCGCGGCGGCTGCGGTTTTACGCGGCGAAGCTCGACCCGGAGTTTTCGAACCGGTTTTCGATTCGGTACGAGATGGACGGGCAGCCGGGGCACGTTGATGGGCGACTGGAGTCGGACGGGGCGGTGTACATGGTGGTGCGGGACGGGCCGGCGCGGGCGAACCAGTATCAGATGGTGAAGTGAGGGGGAGTTTGAGGGAGCCCAGCGACTTGTCGCGGGACGGAGTCGTAGCGATGACCGACCGCACGGCGCCAATTGTCGACACGAGTCCGGCGGCCGATGCCCCGGCGTACTGCTGGCGTTGCGCCTATTCGCTGCGCGGGCTGACGGCCGGCCGGTGTCCGGAGTGCGGGCGGCCGTTCGATCGCGCGGACCGGGGGTCGTTCGCCACGCGGACGCCCCGGCAGCGGGTGCGGCGGTGGGCGCGGCGGATCGCGCTCTTGATGTTGGTGATCGCGTTGGCGGTTGCGACGGTGCCGGGGTGGTACTGGTGGCGCTGGCGGGCGGAGCGCCAGTCGATCGACGGCCTGAGGGCACTGGGCGCGATTGTCGCCGTGCGCCGGTTCGATCCAGAAGGATTGGAGAAATACCTACCGGATCGGTGGGCGTTCCTGCGGGACCATGCGACGGAGGTCGAACTGGAGAAGTGCACGGCCGACCGGATTGGGCGGGTCGATCTCCGCCCGCTGAGCCGGCTCGAGATTCTCTCGCTCATGGACAGCAATGTGGACGACGCGCTCGTCGCGCAGCTCCAAGGGGCGACGCGGCTTCGATACGTTTGCGTTTGGCGGGCACCGATGAATGGGGCCGGCCTGATTCACCTGGCCGGGTGTCGCGAACTGATCCGCTTGGACGTGCCGGCCACGAAGGTGGACGACGCGGCCCTCGTACACGTGGGTAGGATGACTTCGCTGGCAGTCCTGGACTTGGAGTACACCAACATCACGGATGCCGGACTGTCGCATTTGACCGGGCTGATGGCGCTGGAAAGACTCGACCTTTGGGGTACGCCGATCACCGACGCGGGGATCCTCCAATTGGCCGACCTTCCCTCGCTGCGAAGCATCCGGGTAAACGGCACGAAGGTTACCGAACAAGGGAAGCGCGCGTTCTTGAAGCGCCGGCCGGAGGCGGGGTTTTACGAGTGAGCGGGACTTGTGGCGCGCGCGTGCGCCGTCACAGCGCGTCGGAGACGATCTGCTGGGCCTCGGCAACGATTTGCTTGAGGTG
>DATHXE010000706.1:0-5971 GCA_035459845.1 Tepidisphaeraceae bacterium
AACGGGTTGAGCTTCTCCCACCCGCTGCACCCGCCGGCGAAGGCGAGCACCGTCGCCAGCGTGCCGGCGAACCCGATTCGAGCGATCCTGCTGCTGCTGCTGCTGCCAATCATTCCGTGGTTCCTTCCAGTTCCGGGTCGACCAGTCGCACCGACTCGCTCATCCCGTCGTCGAATCCCATGCGGTACAGATCTTCGGGCGCCACCCAAGTCGGCTCGGAGATCTTCGCCCCGAGAAACCGCGACGCCAGCGCGCCGAACCGCGGCGCGTTGTCGGTCGCGAAACAGCCCAGTTCGCCTTGAACGTCGCGGTCGCCCCGCAAGAGCCCCCCTGCTTCCAGGCGGCGGGCGACATCTTCGGCACACGCTTTGGCCGAGTCAACGACCGCAACGTCCGGCCCGAGCACCCCTTGTATCGCATCTCGTAAAATCGGGTAGTGCGTGCACCCCAGCACGAGCACGTCGAGCCCTCGCTGGACCATGGGCTCGAGGTACTGCCGCAGTGCCAACTTGACGAGCGGGTCCTCCCCGAGCCGCCCCTCCTCGATGATCGGCACCAGCAGCGGCGTGGGCTTGGTGAGCAGGCGGGCCCGCGCCCGGCGGCGGAGGATCGCGACCTCGTATGCCTTGGATTTGATCGTCGCCTCAGTCGCGATGATGCCGATCGTGGGGAATTCCTTCTTGCCGGCGGCCTCGGCCGCGGCGCGGGCGCCGGGCTCGATCACGCCGCTGATCGAGAGGTCGCCGAACTCCTTGCGGAGCGCCGGAAGCGCCAGGGCGGTGGCAGTGTTACAGGCGATGACGACGTGCTTGGGCTGATACGGGCGGGCGTACGCGATGATCTGCCGGACGTACATCGTGACCGTCGCGGGCGACTTGTTCCCGTACGGCACGCGCGCGGTGTCGCCGAAGTACAGCAAGTCCTCGTGCGGGAGCGCATTTCGGATGGCGCGGGCGACGGTTAAGCCGCCTAAACCACTGTCGAGAACGAGGATGGGAGAAAGAGGCGACACGCGCCTCGGAGTTATCGGACCGCTTATCGATAACTCTTGACATTTCCCCGCCCTAGAATGAGTATCGAGCCTCACACCACGGATCGACCCACCCCACGGAGGACATCATGGCCGGCAGTCTCGAAAATAAGCGGATCCTGGTCGTCGACGACGACGCGGACATCCTGACGACCATCCAGGCGGCGTTCGAGACCACCGGGGCGACGATCGACACGGCCAACAACGGGAACAAGGCCGTCGAGATGGCCGAGGCCAACCCGCCGGACCTGGTCATCCTGGACATGATGCTGCCGGGCCGGTCGGGCTTCCTGGTGCTCGAGAAGATCAAGGCGAAGAAGCCGCGGAACACCAAGCCGTTCGTGATCATGATCACGGGGAACCAGGGCAAGCGGCACCAGATGTACGCCGAGACGCTGGGGGCGAACGAGTACTTCACGAAACCGGTGAAGCTCGAGAAGCTGATGGCGACCGCGGAGAAACTGCTCACGACCGCGTAAACGCACGCCTGTGTGCGCAGCACACCCGCTTGCGGGTTAGCGGGCCGACCCGCCCGGGAAAACCATTGAATTCAATCGCCTCGGGCGCCAAGTTTTTTGGCGCCCGTCGGCGTTTGCGGGCCTTGGTTTTGACGGACCGGTTGGCCCGCTAACCCGCAAGCGGGCGGACGGCGCGGTCGCGTGTTCGGTACGCGACTGCGGTGCGGTATGATGTGGCGTCATGGACCCAGACGACCTGCCGCCGCGCAAATCTCTGTACCGCGATCTCGCCGACGGGTCGGCCGGGTGGGGCACCCGCGTCATGGTCGCGATCGCGCTGGCCGTTTTCCTGATCGGCCTGGCGCTGATGGCCGCCTTTGCCTTGGCGGCGATGGTGCCGCGGTGGAACCGGATGGTCTACTACGCGCCCGCCATGCCAAGGGGCGGGCCCCTCCCCGGACGCGGCGTCGCGCCGGACGACGGCCTCATGGTCGTGTGCGTCGTCGCCGCGATCGTCCTGTGGCTGATCGCGGTCGGGTGGCTGTTCTTCCGGTCGGTGCGGACGGGCGTGATGCTCCGGCCGATGCTCATCACCGTCGGGATCGCGCTGGTGACGACCGTGCTGGGCGTCTGGGCGGACACGCTCCGGGGGGAGCAGGAACTTGTGATCGGCGGGATCGTGATGCTGGGCATTTCGGCGGCGTTGCTGGTGTGGGTGCAGGTCGTCCGAAACGCCCGGGTCGGGCGGCCGATGCGTCACCATGTCGACAAGCAGGTCGACGTACGGTGCCCGGACTGCGGGTATCGAATGGTGGGGTTGTTCGACACGCGTTGTCCGGAATGTGGGAAGCAGTACGCGCTGGACGAGTTGCTGGGAAAGCAGGGGTTTGAGAAACGGGAGCATACGAATATCCCACCACCGATACCGGAGAGGGTCGGGGCGCCGTGAGCGTCGGGGCGGAGGACTCGGTCACTAAAGTGACCAAGCCTTTGGAGCGCGGTGCACAGACGTGTCGGTTGAGGGGAAGTTGACGTCGTCGGTAACTTGCAAAACCACCCCCCCTCCCCTATTCTTCCGCGACTCGCTCCGGCACGGTGCCGGTTCGGGTTATAGATACACGACCGTTCGTCGGCCCGCTGAGGCTGGTGGACTGGTGACTTTGGAGCTGGTTCGATGTCGATCACGTCGGAAGAGAAAACGCAGTTGGTGGGCGAGTACCGGATTCACGAGACGGACACGGGGAGCCCCGAGGTTCAGATCGCGATCCTGACCAAGCGGATCAACGAGCTCCGGGGTCACTTCGACGCCCACAAGAAGGACCACTCGAGCCGCCGCGGGCTGCTCAAGATGGTCAGCCGCCGGAACTCGCTGTTGAAGTACCTGACGCGGCTGGACCGGCAGCGGTACCTGACGATCATCCAAAAGCTCGGCCTGCGAAAGTAAACGGTTTGCGATCGGGCACGGTGTTACCGTGCCCGATTCTGTTTTATCGCCTTGCGCCTGGTGGTTGCGGAGATGCAGCCGCAAAGACGCAAAGAGCGCGAAGAAGTCATTTGTAAGTTACGCGGTCGCGCCGGGTCGTTGGGCGCGGGCCGCGGCACACGAAGCGCCCGTCCCTCGATCTTTTGAGGCCTCCGTCGAACACAGGCGGGCGATTCGTGGTCGGTTTGCAGATGCACACACCCGTGCAGAGAAGGATGAAGGAGGAAGGATGAAGGATGAAAAGGCAGGGGCTTCTGCTTCATCCTTCATCCTTCCGCTTTCATCCTTTCTCCCTCTGCCCGGATCTGTCCATCTGTGACCGGCACATCCACCGTCCGTCCTTGATCCCGGGGGCCTCGAGAGGATCGTTCCGAGATGCAGTCAATTCGAGTTGAGCGCCAGATCGGCGGGCGCACGCTGTCCATCGAGACCGGGTCGTACGCCAAGTTGGCCGCGGGGTCGGTTACCGTCCAGTACGGCGACACGGTCGTGTTCGGGGCCGTCGTCCGCGCGAACCCGCGCGAGGGGATCGACTTCTTCCCGCTGCAGGTGGACTACCGCGAGCGCCGCGCGGCCGCCGGTAAGTTCCCCGGCGGGTTCATGAAGCGCGAGGGCCGGCCGACGACCAAGGAAATCCTGACCGCGCGCCTGATTGACCGCCCGCTGCGCCCGCTGTTCCCCAAGGGGTTCATGGACGAGGTGCAGGTGCACCTGAACGTGCTGGCGTACGACCACGAGAACAACCCGGACATCCTCGCCGGCATCGCCGCCAGCGCTGCCGTCGCGATCTCGAACGTCCCGTTCCTGACGCCGATCGGGCACGTCCGCGTCGGGCGTGACGCCGACGGCAGGCCCGTCGTGATGCCGACGGACGAGCAGGTCAACGGCGGTGACCTCGACGTCGTCGTCGCCGGGACTAAGCACTTCGTCAACATGATCGAGGTGGGCGCCCGCGAGATCTCGGAGGACGACTGTGCCGCCGCGATCGAACTCGGTCACAAGGCCGTCGTCGAGATCGTCGGCATGATCGAGGAACTGCAGAAGAAGGCCGGCCAGCCGAAGGTCGGCGACGTGAAGAAGCCCGAGGCCGGCTTCGTCGACGCGATCCGCGCCCGCGTGACCGACAAGATCCGCGAGGTCAAGGGCCGCCCCGGCAAGCACGAGCGCTCCGACGCGGTCAAGAAGATCCTGGCCGACCTGCTCGCCGAGATGGCCCCGGACATCACGGACCCCAGCGCGTCCTACAACGCGATCCTGCAGAACAAGGCCAAGCAGAAGCAGGTCCGCAACGTGTTCGTCGAGGTCGAGGAACAGGTGACGCGCGAGGCGATCCTCGCCGGCGTCCGCCCGGACGGCCGGTCGTACACCGACATCCGCCCGCTCGGCATCGAGGTCGGCGTGCTCCCGCGCGTGCACGGGTCGGCCGTGTTCAGCCGCGGCGAGACGCAGGCGATGTGCACCGTCACGCTCGGCACCAGTTCGGACGAGCAGGTCGTCGACGGGCTCGAGGACGAGTACAAGCAGAAGTTCATGCTGCACTACAACTTCCCCAGCTACAGCGTGGGTGAAGTGAAGCCGATCCGCGGCCCCGGGCGGCGCGAGATCGGGCACGGGGCGCTGGCCGAGCGGTCGCTGATCGCCGTCCTCCCCACGGTCGACAAGTTCCCCTACACGGTCCGCGTCATCTCCGACATCCTCGAGTCGAACGGCTCGAGCTCGATGGCCTCGTCGTGCGGCGGGTGCCTGGCGCTCATGGACGCGGGCGTGCCGATCACCAAGCCGGTCGCCGGCATCTCGGTCGGCCTCGTGCAGGAGGGCGACAAGTTCGTCCTCCTGACCGACATCCTCGGCGAGGAAGACCACTTCGGCGACATGGACTTCAAGGTCTGCGGTACCCGCGACGGGATCACCGCGATCCAGCTCGACATCAAGACCGAGGGCATCTCGTACGAGATCATCCGCGGCTCGCTCAAGCAGGCCAAGCAGGCCCGCAACGTCATTCTCGACCAGATGGCGAAGGTCATCCCGACCCACCGCCCCGAGATCAGCAAGTGGGCCCCGCGCCTGCTGACGGTCAAGATCGACCCCGAGAAGATCGGCAAGCTGATCGGCCCCGGCGGGAAGAACATCAAGCGGATCCAGGAAGAGACCGGCTGCAACATCGACATCGAGGACGACGGCACGGTGTACATCTCGTCGACCGACTCCGAGGCCGCCGAGCGCTGCCGCGGGATCGTCGAGGCGATGGGCGCGAACGTGCAGGTCGGCCGGATCTACACGGGGCGGGTCGTGTCGATCAAGGAGTTCGGCGCGTTCGTCGAGATCGCGCCCGAGACGGACGGCCTGTGCCACGTCTCGGAGCTGTCCGACAAGTACGTCGGCCGGGTCGGCGACGTCGTGAAGATGGGCGACGAGATCAAGGTCAAGGTGATCCTGATCGACGACGCCGGCCGCATTAAGCTGTCGCGCAAGGAAGCCCTGAAGGAAATGGGCGAGTCCGACCCCGACCCGGCCCCGCGCCAGGGCGGCGGTGATCGCGGTGGCGACCGCGGCGGTGACCGTGGTGGCGATCGCGGCGGCGACCGCGGCCCGCGCGGCGGTGGCCGCGGTGAAGGCTTCGGTGGTGGTGGTGGTGGCGGCGGTGGACGCGGTGGCGACCGCGACCGTGGGCCGCGCCAGGCGCCGCCCCGCTCCAACGAGCCCGTCCAGGGCGGCCCCCAGGGCAACCAGGGCGGCGGTAATCAGAACGAGCCCGTCGGCGACGAGGACTTCGATCACTCCGAGGAGGAGGATCTGGTCGACGAGGACATCATGGTCGACGAGGGCGGCCCCGACGAGATCGGTGAGCGCCCCGCCGGCGAGAACGACCGCCAGGGCGGCCCCCGTGGTGGTGGCGGAGGTGGTGGTGGTCGCGGTGGCCCGCGCGGCGGTGGCGGTGGTGGTGGCGGCGGTGGCCGCAGTCGCGGCGGACGCGGCGGTGGTGGCGGCGGCAATCGCTAA
>DATHXE010000707.1:0-3998 GCA_035459845.1 Tepidisphaeraceae bacterium
TCGTCACGTCGGCCTCCGACCCGATCCCGCAGGAGGCGTGCGTCGTCAAGGCGATCGACAGCGGCAGCAGCGTCGACGTGTACGTCTGCAAGGGACAGGCCGAGGGCGTGGTGCAGCCCGCCGACGCCGTCCGCCGGGTCCTCGCCAACCACCCCGCCGCGCTGGTGGAGAAGTTCATCGCCGGCCCCGAACTCACAGTGGGCCTGCTCGAGGAGAAGGCCCTCGCCCCCATCCGCATCGTCCCCAAGGTCGAATTCTTCGACTACGAGGCCAAGTATAAGCGCGCCGACACCGAACACCGCTTCGACACCGGCCTGCCCGCCGAACTCGTCGAGCAGTGCCAGCGCCTCGCCGAGCGCGCCAACGCGATCGTCGGGGCCCGTGACCTCGCGCGCGTCGACATCATGATCGACGGGGCGACGAACCAGCCCTACCTGCTCGAGATCAACACGCTCCCCGGGTTCACGCCCAAGAGCCTGCTCCCCGAGGCCGCGGCCCACGCGGGCGTGCCGTTCGCGAAGCTGGTCGACCGCTTGGTGAGGCGCGCCGCGGCCCGGTGATTCGGGCGACGATCCGTGCATCACTGAAGTGAGCACGCCGGCGAAGTTCACCGCTTCGCGACCACCTTGTCCATCACGAACGTGCCCGTCTGCCACTTCCCGCCGACGTTGCACGACCACCGGCCCACGATCTGGTTCCCGTTCCCGCTGATGGTCGCGCTGATGCTGCCGTAATATCCCTTGCCGTTCAGCACCGCGCTGAACGTCCGGCCCGCGCCGACGATCGCCGTGCTCGCGAGTTTCGCCCCGGCCGTGATCGGGCCCAGCGCGAACGTCCCGACCGCGCCCGCCCCCTTCTGGCTCGTGATCGTCATCGTCCCCGCGACCGGCGTCTTGCTCGTGGCGATCTTGATCGTCGCCTTCCAGGTGCCCGTCACGTCCGCGTACTTGGCCGCCTTCACCGCCCCGACCGACGGCGCCGCGACGCCCGACCGAACGGGCATTTCGACCGCCGGCGACTCGTCGAAGATCGACTCCGCCCCATAGGCCCACGCCGCCGCGCTCAGCAAACGGCGATCCTCTAACCCTTCAACGTCATAACGCGAAAACATGGCTCTCCTGCTTCCCGGCGACCCGTGGCGCGGGTCACCCGGAGAGACTTACGATTCTCTTCTCGCGGGAGGCAAATCGTCGTCAAGGAGAATCGTGTTCGACTCGGTTATGGGACTTCGAATGCCCTTCCACGCCCTTCAAATGCCCGCTTCGACCGCGTGACCGTTCTTGAGCGCCGGGGTGATCTTCTCGACCATCCGCCGCTGCACCGGCTTGAGCCCCACGCGCGGCCGCGCCGCAACCATCCGCCGCTCGGCGTCGTTCACGTCCGCCGCGAGCCCCCGGGCGATCATGACCGCCGCCACCAGCGCCGCCGACCGCCCGTGCCCCTGCGCGCAATGCACGTACACCGCCCCCTCGAGCCCCGCCACGTGCCGGGCGGCGCCGGCGAACGTCGCCTCGTCCGCCACGTGCGCATCCAGCGTCGGGTAACAGACGTACTCCCGCCCCGCGCACACCCGCGCCGCCACGCGGAACTCCGCCGTCAGGTCCACCACCCATTTCACGTCCGCCGGGATCTCCGAGCAGAGCGGCCGCCTACCCACCCACACGCCCGGCGCCACCTCGTCCGCCGGGTTCTCCGGCACCAGCCAGCGTAACACGTACCACACCCCAAGCGTGATCCACATGTACGGCCCGTGCACCAGCTTCGCCCAGAGCGCATAACCGCCGTCCCGGCGCTTCCCGAACACGCGCGACCCGAGCCCCGCGTATCCCAGCCCCACCAGCGCCGCCGACAACCCAGGCCACAGCAACAAATAGCCCCACCCGCCGGTCCGCAACGCCAGCGCGACGAAACACGAACCCAGGAGAAGGAAAGTTATCGCGTAGCGCATCGGGCCCCGGGAATATAGACGCGAACGCGATTTTTAAAAGCTTCTTTCGCCCCGCCCGACCGCCGTTCGACGCCCGGACTCACCCGCCGCGCCGCCCAGTCGTAATACGCCTCACGCCCTATCCATCTTCCGACCGCACTGACACACGAAGTCTTTCAATTGGTGCGGCCGGAGCGAAGACGGCGTCACGACCTCCACCACGCACCCGCACCGTCCGCACGTGACCCGCTCGCCCGCCGTCGGCGCCTCGGGCGACGGCATGTCCTGCTCGAAAAGTTCGGTCTTCTTTCCAGAACCGCCCCCGCCACCCGGCAACTCCGTCACGTCTTTCCGCCGGTCCATCGCCAAGTTCCCGAGTTGGTCGGCCAGCTCGTTGTGCTCGCGGTAGTTGTGGCCGATCGCCGCCGCTTCGAACGAGTCGAACAGCTCCTTCGCCTTGCGATAAAGCGGGATCAGGTCCGGGTGCTTTACCTTGTACTGCCCCGTCATCTGGCGGATCACCAGCTCGCTGTCGCCGTTGATCTTGATCTTGGTGGCGCCCAGTTTTTTCGCCTCTTCCATCGAGGTGATCAGCGCGGTGTACTCGGCGACGTTGTTGGTCGCCCGGCCGATGTACCGGCCCAGGGTGACCAGCGGCGTGCCGTCGACGGCGCGGACGACCACCCCGATCCCCGCCGGCCCCGGGTTTCCGCGGCTGCCCCCGTCGAACTCGAGCGTAAGCACTTCGTTCATCGTGCCGCCGTTTTATCACGCAGCCGCTGAGTCCGCACGCGCTCGCAACCCCTGCAAAATACGCGCTCCCGGGCGTGCCCCGCTGGCACATACTCGGGCCATGAAACCCCGCGACGGCCGAACCGAATCGGTATGGATGCAAACCGGCGTCACCCCCGCGATCGCCGACCCGCTGACCGCCCCGCACCCGGACGTCTGCGTGGTCGGCGCGGGAATCGCCGGGCTCACGACGGCCTATCTCGCCTTGAAGGCCGGGCGGTCGGTCACCGTACTCGACATGGGCGCGGTCGGCGACGGGCAGACCGGCCGAACCACCGCCCACCTCGCCTCGGCCGTCGACGACCGCTTCCACGAGATCGAGCGCCTCCACGGCGTCGACGGCGCACGCGCCGCGTACGAGTCCAACGCCGCCGCCATAGACATGATCGAGCGAATCGCGCGCGAGGAGAACATCGACTGCGATTTCCACCGGCTCGACGGCCTCCTGTTCCCCGCCGCAAGCGACTCGCCGGACGTGCTCGACAAGGAACTCGCCGCCGCCCACCGCGCCGGGTTCACGTCGGCCAGGATCGAGGATTCGCTCATCGTCGGCACGCAGAATCACGGCCGGCACATCCGCTTCCCCGACCAGGGCCGGTTCCACCCGCTCAAGTACCTCGTCGGCCTCGCCGGCGCGATCCGCCGCATGCGCGGGATCATCCACTCGGGCGCCAAGGTGATCGACGTCCAGCCGCGCGACGACAAGGCCAACACGCCGCCCAAGGTCGTCATTGAGGGCGGCCGCACGCTCTCCCCCACCTTCGTCGTCATCGCCAGCAACGCGCCTGGGCCGATCGGCGGGTGGGTCGGCGGGTACACCAAGGTTGCACCCTACCGCACGTACGTCGTCGCCCTCAAGGCCCCTCGCGACACGCTGCCGGACGTGCTCTGGTGGGACGATGAGGACCCGTACCACTACGTCCGCCTCGAACGGACCGACGGCCGGGCGGATACGGACGTCCTGATCGTCGGCGGCGAAGACCACAAGACCGGCCAATTCCCGGCCGACGCGTCGCCCTTCATGAACCTCGAGCTCTGGGCCCGGCGCACGTTCGCGGGCGCCGGTGACGTGGTCGCCCGATGGTCGGGTCAGGTGCTCGAACCCGCGGACGGCCTGCCCTTCATCGGCCACGCGCCCGACCGCCCGGGCGTGTTCGTCATCACCGGCGACTCCGGCCAGGGCATGACCCACGGCACCCTCGGCGGCATGATCACCCTCGACCTGATCCGCGACGTCGCCAACCCGTGGGCCCGCTTCTACGACCCCGCACGAAAGACC
>DATHXE010000708.1:0-1582 GCA_035459845.1 Tepidisphaeraceae bacterium
GCGGCTCACCCGCACTTACCCGATCCTCGGCAAGCAGATCCCGCTGAGCCGGCCCGCGTTCTACAACACCGTCCCGATGCTCATGCTCGACGCGTTCTACGCGGACCTGCCCAAGCCGCAGCAGGAGGCGTTCGTCAAGCTCGCGCTGGAGCTGATGGACAAGCACGGCGCCGGTCACCCGCACCTGCACGACGGGCTCGAACACGCCCACTTCAACCAGCACGACTGGCAGGGCGACATCAAGAACCTTTTGGTCGGGACGGCCGTGCTGTGCCGGGACCGGCCCGAATACGACGACTGGTTCCGCTACGCGTACGAGCTGTGGCTGTACCGCGCGCCGGCGCTGAGCCGGACCGACGGCGGGTCGATGGACGGGAACGGCTACCTCGCCGTGCACGACGAGCCGATCACGCACGTCAACTGGATGCTCTACCGGCTCACGGGCTACAACTACTTCCGCTACAAGCGGTGGTACGCGAACTTCCCGGCGTACATGTCCACGATCAACGTGGTCGGCAACGTCGGCGCGCCCTACAGCGACGGCGGCGACGGCGGCCCGACCGTGCCCTACCTGACCGAGATGCTCGCCTACATGTGCCCGGAGAACCCGGCCAACCTGTGGCGGCTCAAGGCGCTCGGCAAGCACGACGCCGGCAGGTTCAGCAGCGATCTGGTGAAGGGATATCGCGCGATGGACCTGCTGCTCCTGTGGCGCGCGTTCAATGCGCCGGACCTCTCCGCCGCCCGGCCCCCGGCCCAGTCGGCCGCCGCGTTCCGCGACGTCGGCATGGCCGCCATGCACGGCGACATTCGCGACCCGGCACGCGACCTGATGGTGAACTTCAGTTCCGCCGTAAACGGCTCCTTCCAGCACCTGCACCCCGCCCAGAACGCGTTCTGCGTGGCGTACGGCGGGCAGCCGCTCTTCTGGCGCACCGGCTATTACAACGGCGGCCAGGCCAACGACGCACTGAGCTACAAGGCCTCCCGCGCCCACAACACGATCCTGGCCGACGGGTGCATGCAGGGGTTCGACCTCGGCGCCTACGGCTGGATCCCGCGCTTCGCCACGGGCTCGCGGATCAGCTACGTGCTGGGCGACGCGTCGCACGCGTACAACGGGATGTTCCCGAAGTACGGCGTCAAAGATCCGGACGCGCCGCTGGAGCCGGGCAAGACGGCCTTGGGTGTCCCGATCACGCGGGCCAACGGCTTCGGCAAGCCGGGCGTCACGCGGTTCCGCCGGCACGTGGCGCTGCTCCGCCCGAGCCACGTCGTGGTGTACGACGAGCTTGAGGCCGACCGGCCGATCACGTGGACGTTCATGCTGCACTCGCTTTCGCCCGTGAAGCAGCTTGGGAACGACTTCTTCGTCGGGGCGAACGACCACGCGGCCGGGTACGCGCGCCTGTTCGCGCCGCACGCGGTCGTCGGGAGCGTGACCGACCAGTTCTTCGCCCCGGCCGTCGACGAGGAGAACAAGCGCGGCGGGCAGAACCCGCCGAACTGGCACGTGTCGATCGCGACCCGCGAGAAGCAGGCCGCGACGCGCTTCCTGACGGTGATCGAAGTCGCGCCGGGG
>DATHXE010000709.1:0-1535 GCA_035459845.1 Tepidisphaeraceae bacterium
TCGCCGTACTCGTGTTGCTGCAAACATGTGCCGTCGGGTGCGGCGGGGAAACGCCGCCCAAGGCCGACGCCTCGCCACTGACCGCCGGCACATCGCCCAATCACTTCCCCACGCCCGAGCGCGCGGTCGAGGTGCTCATGACCGCCACCCGGGACTCGGACGTCCCCACCCTGCTGGCGATCTTCGGCGCGGACGGTCGCGAGATGTTCACGTCCGGCGACGACGTCGCCGACCGCCGGACCCGCGAGGTCTTTAAGGTCGCGATGGAGCAGCGCTGGCACCTCGAGGAGACCCAGTCCAACGGCCGTCAGTTGATCGTCGGTGACGAGAATTGGCCGTTCCCGGTCCCGATCGTCCGGGACCGCGAGGGGTGGCGGTTCGACACCGAGGCGGGCAAGCGCGAGGTGCGGGCGCGGCGCATCGGCCGCAACGAGCTGGGCGCGATCGGCGTGTGCCAGACCTACGTCATAGCCCAGCGGAAGTACGCCGGAGAGGCGCGGGACGACAATCCCGTGGGTTGCTACGCCCAGCACGTCCGGAGCAAGCCGGGCAAACACGACGGCCTGTACTGGCCCGCGAAGCCCGGCGAGAAGCGCAGCCCGCTCGGCGACCTCGCCGCACAAGCCGAAGCAGAAGGCTACAACACGACCGGCTCAGACCAGGGCCCGCGACCGTTCCACGGGTATCTCTTCCGGATCCTCACCCGGCAAGGCCCGTCCGCCCCCGGTGGCGAGCGGAGCTACCTGGTCGAGGGACGGATGACCGCCGGGTTCGCCCTGGTCGCGTACCCCGTGGATTACGGCAACAGCGGCATCATGACGTTCATCGTCAACCACGACGGCGTCGTCCACGAGGCGGACCTGGGCCCGCAAACGTTGCGGGTCGCCGCGGGGATCGCCGCGTACGACCCCGACGCCCGGTTCCGCCCCGTTGACTGATCCGGCCCGCGTCGACTCGACCGCCCGCGCGCGGTGCGGCAGGCGGCGAGGCTCGCGGGGGGCGCGCGTCGTCCTTCACGGCACAGGAGCGACGCGCGGATGACCCCCGAACCTTCCATCACCTCCACACCCACCTTCGCCGCCCGCGCCCAGCGCAGCGAGACCCGGCGGGTCCAGGTCTGGGGCGCGGCGCTGACCGCCTTCCTCCTGCTCACCCTCGCGCGGCGCGTCACCGGCGGGCGGGTGATGGCCACCGACGCGGTGTTCTGGCCGACCGTCGCCGTCCTCGCGCTGGCGACCGTGGCCCAGGCGTGGCTGTTGTGGCGGCTGCGCGCCGCCGACCGCGCGGGGCGCGTGCTGCCGCCGTTCGTCTGGCGCGCCAGCTTCGCCTTCGACTTGTTCGTCGTGGTGGCGCTGCTGCTCGTGCCCGCGTTCGCGTCGCCGCGCGGAGCCATCCCGGCCTTGTCGGGCCCGCCGATCCTCCTGCTGCCAATGGTCGTGCTGCTGTCCGTCCTGCGGCTGCGGCCGACGTTCACACTGATTACCGGGGGGGTCGCCGCCGTCTTCCATGCCGGATTGGCTTGGCGCGCGGTCGTC
>DATHXE010000710.1:0-17131 GCA_035459845.1 Tepidisphaeraceae bacterium
GAACGTGTCGAGGTCGACGGGGCAAGGAGATGAGGGCGTGGGGAGGTGAGGGGATGAGGCGACGCGGAAAGTAAGCCCGGACGATTGCGCCTTGCGGAGGTTTCGGCGGGCACTGGCGACCCACGTGGCGGTGAAGTCGTCGCCGGTCAGGTCGCACTCGACGTTGGTGCGCACCTGGAACGTCGTATAGCCCGCGGCCGCGAGCGTCCCCGGGTCGCACCACTCGGGGTGGCAGCGGACGAACTCGGCGATCGCGCCGCGGGCGCGCAGGGCGCCGGCGAGGTCGATCAGCGCGGTGCGTCTGTCGTCGGCAGACCACTCGCCGGCGAAAAGGGGGCCGCCGTAGCCGTAAGGGGTTTGCGCGTCACAACCCGGCGAGAAAGGCAGGGCGTGGCAGAGGTGCGGGTAGAGAAAAGTCCGGTCCGCCAAACCGGCGACGAGACAAGTAGGACCGGGCAACGCGCGTTCCCACGATTGCGCCGCGGCGCACCATCCAGGATGGAAACACGGTTCGCGCAGCTCCGCCGGCAGCTCGCCAAAGACCCGATCCCACTCGTCCGCGTCCGCCAGTTGCATCGGGCGGCGAAGGTACGCGAGGGGGGGAAAGGTTTCACGCGCGCGCGATCGCCGGGTGCCATGCCCTCGCACCGCGCCGGCCGGCGCGATTCGGGAGACGACGTGACCGCGGGGCGTGGGCATGCCCCAGATGCGCTCGATTCCGGGCCGGAGGTCGACCGACGTTCGTTGAGGATCGGACGCCACTGGGGCATGCCCACGCGAGCCGATGAAGTCGCTGCGCGCCCAACCTCGGTTGGCGGCTCGCGAGGGCATGGCACCCGGAAACGCCTTCGCGCCGTGCGCGAGTCCGACTTCTCAGCAATCGGCCGGTAATGACTCCCCCACCTCGCTCTACCTCCCTTCATCGGCGAGCGTCACGTAGTCGCGCCGCCCGGACCCGAAAGGAGCTTCCCATGAGATCGCACCGTTGGGCCGCCGCCGTCGCGGTGGTCACCCTCTTGGCCGCGCTGTTGATCATTTCCCGTCCCACGGTCGGGCAACAAAAGCCCGTTGCCACCGCGCCCGCGACCGCCCCCGCGACCCAGCCGCACCCCGACGACCTGCTCCCGCAGGACAACGACTACGTCGTCCACGAGTGGGGCACGTTCACGAGCTTCGCCGGGTCGGACGGCGTGTCGCTCGAGTTCCGGTCGCTGGCCGGGGCCGATTTGCCGCCGTTCGTGCTCGACCGGGCCCGTCAGCAGACGATCCACAACCGCGGGGCGATGATCTCAAGCCTGCTCAAGAGCGACGTCCGCAGTCGCCAGCGGATGGAGACGCCGGTCACGTACTTCTATACCGACAAGGAGCGGATCGTCGACGCGGTGGTCGAGTTCCCCAAGGGGCTGCTGACCGAGTGGTACCCGCCGGTGCGGCAGTTCGGGCCGCCGATCCGGAAGGGCCAGCCCGAGCCGCTCGAGGCGTCGTGGCTGCGGTGGGGCAAGATCCGGCTGCTGCCGGCGGCCAAGGCGGTCGACCCGAAGACCGGCATCGACCCGCTGATCCCCACGATCCGCCGGGACGACGTGCTTGGCGAGCATTACGCCCACGCCCGGGCGACCGAATCGGCCCACGTGCAGTTGACCGACCGCGGCCTGACCGCGCCGGCCCGCGAAAAATTCCTCTTCTACCGCGGGGTCGGGAATCTCGACCTGCCCGTCTCGGTGAAAGCGGCGGGCGGCGGACGGTTTGTCCTGACGAACTCCGGCAAAACGCCACTCCGGTACGCCTTCGTCATGCAGTCGTTCGGCGGGACCGTTCGCTTCGCCCGGTACGATTCGCTGGCCGCCCAGACGACGCTGACGCTGCCGGCCGACGAGTCGAACTTTTCGGCGCTCGGGAACGAGGTCGTGCGGGCCCTGGTGTCCGAAGGGCTGTTCGCGAAAGAGGCTCAGGCCATGGTGCGAACGTGGGAGGACCAGTGGTTCATGGAGCCCGGCACGCGCGTGCTCTACTCGCTGCCGCAGCCCGAGACGGACCGTCTACTGCCGCTCAAGCTCACGCCGGCCCCGCGTGAGATGCTGCGGGTGATGATCGGGCGGCTCGAACTGCTCACGCCCGAGCAGGAGCGGCGCGTCGAGAAGGTCACGATGAACCTGAGCGCCGGCGACCCCGCGGCCCGGCGGGCGGCGGCGGACGAACTCCGCGCCATGGGCCGGTTCGCCGAGCCGGCGCTGGCGCGCGTCGCACAGGTCGGTTCGGACCCGCAGGCCCAATCGGCGGCCAAGGCGCTGCTGCAAGAGTCGCTGCTGGGCAAGGGCGTGCTGGCGGCGCCCCCGACGAAGCAGTAACGGCACGGAACGAACGTAGTCGAAAAGCGCAACGACGCGGCGTCGGGATTCGCATCCCGACGCCGCGCCGTTTGATCAATAATTGGCCGGATTCCGCCGCAAATTAGACGGACGGGGCGGCGGGCACGACCGCCGGGGCCGCGACGACCGCGGCGGCCGGGCCGGCGGCGGGCTGCGCGGGGGCGGCGGGGCGCTTGGCCTTCTCCGCGTTGGCGACGCGCAGCTTGACCAGGTCGATCAGCTCGCGGAGCTGGAACGTGCCCTTGACCAGGAAGTCTTCGACGCCCAGGTTGGCGGCGCGGGTGCGGAGGCGCCCGTCGTTCAGGCCCGTGATCACGAGGACCGGCGTGTTCTTCCACTTCGGGAAGCGGCGCAGGTTCGTCAGGAAGGTGATCCCGTCGACCTCGGGCATCATCTGGTCGAGGAGGATGACGTCCGGGCGGACGTCGCGGACGCGGTCCATCGCGTGGCCGCCGTCGTGGGCGCCGTACACGTCGAACCCGGCCCGGCGGAACGTCTTGGCCAGCAGCTCGAGCTGGTCCTGCGTGTCCTCGACGATGAGAATCTTGGGCATATGCGTTCCCTGTCTAAATGCGGGGGGCGGCGCGGCGGATGAGGATCGCGGACCCGGTGCGCGTGACGAGGGCGACCGGCAGACGCGCGGGGGGTGGACCGACGGCGCCGGCCGAACACCCTCTGCGTACGTGTCAAAACGATCGGGCCCTCAGGAAGGACCAACCCGCCTCAAACCCCGAAGAAGCAAACCTTGTTCCAGGACCCCGGAATGAACACCCCGCCGGGATCTAACGTGCTCACGTGCAGTTCGGAAAGGTGCGAATCGTCGCCGCCGAACGCTGCCAGGAGCTCATCAACGCTTCCCCATCGAACCGCTGATATCTACGCTCTGGAGGGCCCCGCCCTTGAACCGCTGCGCCGAGTATACGCCATGGGCCGCAATAAAGACAAGGTTATCGGCGAAATTCGCCCGCGACCGTGTGATCGGGTCGAGGGCCTCGGGCGGGCCCGTCCCGGGGTCGCACGAACTTGCGCCGGGGTGCCGGCGTAGCGTACCGGCGGGGAGTACGCGTGCGACTGGGGGTAGCGGCTGGGGCTCTGGACACCCTGGGGCATCTGGTCGATGATCGGAGTGGACGATGCTGATCGTGATCCTGCTCATTCTTGTGAACGCGACCGTTCCGTACGCGGTCATGCTTGCGGCCCGCGTCGAGTTCGGCAAGGTCCCGATCAACCTGCTCGACGCGCTGCTGTTCGTGTCGCTGATCGCCGTGTTCGCCACCGGACGAAACCGGGTCGGAACGCAGCGCACCCACCCGCTGGCCGTGTGGAGCATCGTCCTGGGTGTGATGATGGCGGTCACGGGCTCGCTGATCGCGATGTCGAACGGGACGCAGTTGTCGCTCTGGCTGGTCTGGTTCCGCAACTCGATCACGCTCCCGCTGGCGGTGCTCGTGGGGTACCTGGCGGCGCCGACGCTGCGGGCGACCCGCCCGTTCGTGGTGTTCACGCTGTTCGCCAGCCTGCTCAGCGCGGTGTCGGCCCTGCTGTTCGTCGGACAACAGGCCGACGACATCGCGGGAAGCGCGGGCTTCGACACACTGCGCGCTCACGCCCAGTCCGGGGACGTGGGGCTGTTATTGGCCGCGATGGTCGCGTTCGCGGTCGTGTCGCGCGTCCGTCTGCTGCCGTTCTGGGCCGCGGCCCCGATGTTCGCGGTGTGCGTGGCGGCGTACGCGTCCCTCCCGCACCGGTCGTCGTGGCTGACCGGCGTGCTGGTCATGCTCGGGGCGGCGCTGGTCCTCCCGCGGGCCTCGGTCGGGCGGCGCGTCGGGTGGACGGTGGCCGGGCTCGTCACTTCGGTCGTCGTGCTGGTCGCGGGGGTCGGCCTGTACTCGGCGGCGACCGGGCGCGACTTCGGGCGGTACCTGGTGGAGAAGCGGCTCGCGCGGATGATCCCGGCGCTCGACGACACGGGCGGCGCGGGTCTGACCGACACCCGCCGCGAGGCCGCCATGATCGAGCTCGAGTTGTTCCTCAGCAGCCCGCTGGTCGGGCGCGGGTTCGGGATCACCGACGTGCTGTACGGCGAGGGCGGGGTGAGCATGATCGGGTTCCACCACATCGTGTGGACGGGCGCGATGGCGGAGACCGGCCTGATCGGGCTGCTCGCGTACGCCGTCCCCGTCTTCGGGCTGACGCTGGTCGGTTACCGGATGTGGCGGAGCGCGTCCGACAAGTGGCTGGCGCTGGCCGGCGCGCTCGGCTGTCTGAGCGGGTTATACGCGTTCCTGCTGGCGAGCATGACGATGTCGATCAACATCCAGCGCCCCGCGCTAGCCCTGGGCCTGACGTGCGGCCTGATCGCGCGGTTTCGGGCGATCCAACTGTTCCAGCAGCGCGACGCAGCGGCGGAGTACGGCGACATGGCGTACGAGCCGCTGTACGGCGACCGCCTTGGCGCGTACGCCGACGGCTACGATGACCGTGGAGACGGCGACGGCGACCACGGCGCGCCCCGCCCCGGCGGGTGGCCGGCCCGGCGCGGCGCCAGCACCCCGTTCTGATCCCGACGCGGGCGATCACGGCTGAGACTCGATTACCACCGTCACGCCGCCCGTCGCCCCCGCACTTTCCTTGTCCGTCGCCGACATCGACAGCCGCAGGCGCCCCGTCCCCGGCGCGGTAAACGCCCCATTGCTCCCGAACTTGTAGAAAACCCCCGGCCGTCCGTCCACCTGTCCGATCAGCATGCCCAGCAGCGCCGTGCCATTGGCCGATTCCACTCCCGGCACACCGTCCGCCGTGGCCACCGCGCCCGACTTGTACCGCGCCGTCCCCACCGCCCGCACCCGGTATGTCACCCCCGCCCGCACGTCCACCTCCGTGTCGTGCCACCCCTGTCCCGCATGCACCTCCACGCCCCCGCAGTCGGGCCTCCCCCCGGTCCGGTACATCGCACCCTTCAGGCGGAATACGCGCCGCACCGCCCGCGCGTCTTTCGCCGCGATCGCCTCCCGTTCCAGCGCATCCAGCCGGCGCAGGAACTCGTCTTCCGCCGCCTGCACCTTCGTCGTCTGAGCGCTCAGCACCTTCAACCGCCGGTCGACCTCGACCTTGGCCGAGCGCTCCTCCGCCCCCGTCAACCCGGCCTTGCCCAGCAGTTCTCCCGCCCGCTCGTACGCTTCGACCGCCTCGGCCGCATGCGCCCCCCCTAGTACCTTGTCGTGCGCCCGCCCGAGGTTGAGATGGTCCCGCCAGTCGGGATGGCCGGCGCGCACGACTTCCTCCAGCAGGGCGATCGCTTCGGCCGGTTTTCCCGACCGCAGGAGTTCCGCCGCGGCACGCCGTTTGGCGTCCAGCACCGCGTCCGGCGCCGACGGTGCCCCCGCGGCCCGCGCGGCGCGCCCTCCGGCCCCCCACTGGGCGGGGCCCATCAGGCCCAGGCCGGCCAGCAAGATCAGCACCCGGCCCGTCCGCCGACCGCCGGCGCGCCCGGAACCGTTCCGATGCCCTCGTTCGCACAGTCCGATCATGGTGATGTCTCCTCGCTCGGGGATCGAGCGCGTCAGGCCCACGAGGACGCCCTCGCCCGTTCCCCCCCGGGCAGCCGTCGCTCTTGGGCCTCAAGGCCGTCCGCACACGTGCGACCTCGTCGGCACGGTCGGATCGCGGCGGGCACCGCACCCAGTTTTCGACTATACCCGCGCACCGTTTCGGCGGATAGTCACCGGGCGGCGTGGGTCAGCTTGAATGTGGTCCGGCTTCCGCTACTCTCCGGTCCGGTAAGCAGCGCTGCCGCACCACGCCTTTAGGCCGAAGGGGGAATCTCAGGTTAGAGTCCAAACATGAAGGGTCCGCTGGACATCGCCAGGGCTGTCGTGCGTCGGGCCGGCCACCTTTTTCAACGGCAGGCGAATCGCGTGATCGGGCCCTTGCGGGGCGAGTTCTGCCGCGCGTGCGGCCGCAAATCGATGATGAGCCGGCCGGGGCCACTGGACCGGAGGCTGATCGACGCCTGGGGCTTGTCACCGAAGTGGGCCGAGCACTTCGCCCTTCGGGAGGGGTGCGCCTGCATTTGCTGTGGCGCCTCGGGGCGAGTCCGACACCTGGCGGCCGTGACGTGCGAATACCTGAATGCACGGCTGGGGACGCACTCCGAATCGTTGTCTGAACTCGCCCGGGCTCCCGAAGTTCAAGGGCTCAACGTCGCCGAGATCAACTCGCTGGGGACCATTCATAAACTGCTGGCGCGGCTGCCGCACCTGCGTTTTTCCGAGTACGGGAGCACCGACCCGGCGGTCCCGCACGAGGACTTGTCAGCGCTGAGTTACCCGGCGGATCAATTCGACCTCGTCCTCACCAGCGAGACGCTGGAGCACGTGCCGGACGTCGGGCGGGCCCTCGCCGAGATACGCCGGGTGCTCAAGCCCGGGGGGGCGCACCTCTTCACCATTCCGGTGGTGTGGGATCAGCCGCACACGCGCCATCGGGCACGGCTCACGAACGGGCAGGTGGAGCACCTGCTCCCGCCCAGCTATCACGGGGGGGCCAGCGAACGGCTGTCGGATTACCTGGTGTTTTCGGAATTCGGCGCGGACGTCGAAGGGCTGATTCGGGGCGCCGGCTTCGACGTGAGGGTGGATCGGGATGCGCAAAATCCGGCCATCGCCACCTTTGTGACGGTTAAGGTGTAGGGCACCGACGGGACCTCCGTGCGTCGATGGTCGGGCCCGAGGGTTCTTCGGCATCGTCCGCGCATGTCGGTCGGCGGCCACCCCGGGCGAACTGGGGTTCGTCGCCGGCCGTACCGCACAGGCGGGAATCAGACATTCCGGTGCGTAACGCCGAGGCGCTGGACACGCTTTGGCGTCTGGCCGATGATCGGAGTGCGGCGTTCCACGCCGATCACCCGTCGGGGGGCGGCCCGGGCGCGGCGTGTGGTCGCCGGGCCCTGTCGGCGGTCGCGTCGCAATGTAACTCCAGCCGCCGGGTCCGCCGAGGCCTTGGTCGCAGACCAGCCGCCCGCCCCGCGCGGACGCCCGACCGGACGCAGACTTTTATGTCCACAACCCGCATTCGACCCGGCAGCGAGCCCCGCGAGGCCGCACCGGACCGCGCGCCGCCGGTCGCCCGCGGCCCGGGCGAGTTGGCCTGCCCGGTCGAGGCCCGGCGGGTGCGGGGCGTGCGGCTGTGGCGTGCCGTCGTCACCTCGGTGCTGGCCAAGTCCCTGACGCTCGTGATCCCGATCGTCTGCCTGCCGCTGTTCGTCCGATACCTCGGCGCGGAGGGGTACGGCGTGTACGAGACGGTCGGGTCGCTGGCCGTGTGGCTGACCCTGTCGAACGTCGGGCTGTACCTCGGACTCCAGAACCGGCTGCAGGCGTGCTTCGCGGCGGGCGATCTCGAACTGGCGCGGCGGTACGTGTCGTCGGTGGCGGTTTTCGTCACCGTCGTCTCGGTGCTGGGCGTCGCGGTGGTGACGGCGCTGGCGGTGACGGTGGACTGGCAGCGCGTCCTGCCGACGAGCGCGCCGGGGGCGGGCGGCCCGATCGGGGCGGCGTTCTGGGTCGCGGGCGTCGGCGCGCTAATGACGGTGGCGCTGGGGATCCCGGCAGTCGTGTACGCGGCGTCGCAGCAACTCGACGTGGCCAACGTGTGGGAGATGGTCGGGCGCGTGCTGACGATCCTGGCGAGCGTCGCGGTCGTGTGGACCCGGTTCGGGTTGGTCGGGGTGATGGTGGCGTCGGCGGCGGTCCCGCTGGTCGCGCGGGCGGTCAACCTGGCGTGGATGTTCGGGGCGGAAAAACCGGAGCTGCGCCCTTCGCTGCGGCACTTCGACCGCGCGCTGCTCAAGAGCGCGATCGTCGACGGCGTCTACGTGTTCGTCCTCCAGACGGCGGTCATGGCGATCTACAGCGCCGACAAACTGATCGTCGGCCTGGCGCTGTCCCCCGAAGCCGTCACGCCGTTCGCGATCGTCGGCCGGCTGTTCCTGATCGGGTATGGCGCGTACTACATGCTCCTGATGCCGCTCTGGCCGGCGTACGCGGACGCGCTGCGGCGGGACGACGTGGGGTGGGTGCGGCGGGCCGTGCGGACGTCGCTGGGGATCGGGTGCGGGGGGATCGCGGTGTGCGGCGGGCTGCTGCTCGCGTGCAAGCGGTGGCTCATCCCGCTGTGGGCCGGCATCCCGGGGGAGACGGTGTCGGACAGCTTGATCGTCGCGGTCACGGCGACGTTCGTGCTCCGGGCGTGGGTCGACGCGCGGTCGACGGCGCTCAACGCCGCCGGGGCGTTCAAGCAACAAATCCCGCTGTTCGTCGTCCACGCGGCGCTGAACCTCGGGTTGGCGCTGGTGATGGTCAAACCGTACGGCGTGGAGGGCGTGGCGTGGGCGACGCCGATCTCGGCGGTCCTGACGACCGCCTGGGGTTACCCAATGCTGATGCGGCGTTACGTGTACGGGCACGACCGGACGATCGAACCGGTGACCGCCGCGTAGGATCGGGTCGGCGGCACGTGCGCGGCAGCGGCGGGGGCGAGGGCAAACGTCTCATGAACTACTGTTTCTTGTCGTGCGGGTCGTGGAAGGGGAACGGCACGCTCCAGCGGATCGAAGAGCTCGGCGCCGCGCTGGTCCGGCAGGGCGTGACCGTCAGCTACGTGCTCGACGACGTGCCGGCGAACCGGGACGAGGTGCGGATCGACCCGGGGGCCAGGCGCGTCTACGTGTCCCCCGCGAGCGGGTGGGGACAGTTCCGGGCACGCGCCGAGGCGGTCCGGTCGACGGCGCCGGATTTCGTCCACGTGATGACCCCGTCCCCCAAGGCGTGGCTGACGATGCGGCGGCTGCCCCGGGTCCCGGTCGTGGGGGACTGGGACGAGTGGCCGGCGATCCGCCCGTCGTACTCGTGGCTCCGGCTGCGGCTCGTGCGGCACGTCGACCGGTGGCTGCGGCGGCGGTCGGTGTTGCGCGTCGTCGCCAGCCGGTACATGCAGCGGCGGTTCCGCGACGACTTCGGGCAGGACTCACTCTACCTGCCGCACGGCATGTTCGACCGGCGGTTTCCGCCCGACGGGCCCAGCCCGTTCGCGCGGCCGACGGCCGTCTACCTCGGGTCGCTCTACCCGGCGTACGACCACGACATCCTGTTCGACGCGATGGCGATGCTGAAGGCCCGGGGCCAGGCCCCGGACCTGCTGATGATCACCGACGGCCCCGAGCACGAGCGGTGGGCCCGATTCGTGCGCGACCAGGGGCTGGACAACGTCCACATGCCCGGGCGGATGGACGGGGACGTGCTGGCCGCGCACCTGAGGCACGCGCACGTGTTGTTGTTCCCGCTGCGACCGAGCGACATCAACATGTGCCGGTGCCCGGGGAAGGCATTCTTCTACGCGATCGCGCAGCGGCCGGTGATCACGACGGACGTCGGGGAGGTGCCGGCGGTGTTCGGGGATCGGGCGACCTATGTCGATGCCGACGCCGGCGCGTTCGCCGACGCGATCTCGGCGGCGATGGCGGCCCCGCGGCAGCCGGACGTGACGTACGACGTGGGGACGTGGGACGATCGGGCACGGACGCTGCTGGGCGCGCTGGCCGAGACCGGGGTCGGGCGGGCCAAATGACGGCCGGCGACAGCGCGGTCGCCGGCGGGCCCGAGTCGCCGAACCCTTCGAGGCAGTCGAATCCGTCGCGCGCCGCTAGGCCCCGCCGGGCTTCCGGCACCGCACGACCCAGAACCGGGCGACCGACCGGGGGTGCCTGGACTGCGCCTCCACCGCGAACCCGGTACCGACGAAGTACACCTTCGAGATCAGCCGCCGCTTCTCGATCGGGCGCAGCAGCCGGCAGACGCCGCGCACCAGCACCTGCCACGGCCAGAAGACCCAGAAATTCTTAACGTAGTTCTGCCCGGCGAACTCGACGATTTCGAACCGCTTTTCCAACATGGCCCGGAAATCGCGGGCGGCGTACTCGCGGACGTGATACGGGTTGCTCGGCCGGGAGACCAGTGGGTACAGGACGGTCGACAGGCGGACGTCCGGGGTCGAGACCACGTACTGCCCGCCGGGCTTGAGGATCCGGCGCATCTCGTCGAGGTAGCGGTCGACGTCGGGCAGGTGCTCGATCGTCTCGAACGACACGACCAGGTCTACACTGTCGCTCGGCACGGCCTTGAGGTCCTGGGCGTCGCCGACCTGGAACGTCAGGTTGGGGGCGGGGTATTGTGCCGCGGCGTGGGCGACGGCCTCGGCGGACACGTCCATCCCGAGCACGCTCACCGCCCCGGCGTCGGCGAGCATCTTGCTGCCGTATCCCGACCCGCACGCGACGTCGACGACCGTCGCCCCGGCCGCGAAGCGGCACGCGTATCGGTAACGCTCGAGGTGTTCGGCCTCGGCTTCGGTGGTGAAGCCCGCGTTCAGGATCAGTCGTTCGCCGGTTGCTTCCATGTCGGTAGATCGTCCATTTCCCCCGGCCGGTTGCCGCGCCGGCCGGGGGACGTGTGATAACCGTTGCGGGGGGGCGCGGGCAAGGTCGGGCGGATCGCCGGCGGCGGTCCGACGTTACACTATCGCCCATGACCCACGCGATCGGCTCGATCATCGTCCTGGGCGCCTCGATCCTCGCCTCGATCCTCGCCTCGGCCGCCGAGCCATCGCTCACGCTCGCCCGCGACAAGCACTGGCTGGTCATCAAGGGCCCCCACATCCCCGGCGGGGAGATCCGCATCAACTACCTCGAGGCGTACTGCCGGCCGAACAGCACCGACGCCGACTGGGTCAAGCACACGGTCATCGGCCACGAGTCGAAGCTGGTCAGCCTGTCGGACGACGGGCGGGTCATGAAGCTCCGCGACACGCTCAAGGACGGCGTGGTGGTAGACCACACGATCACCACCGGCGCCGACGACGTGACGTTCGACGTGACCGCGACCAACCCGACCGACAAACCCTCCGACGCCCACTGGGCCCAGCCGTGCGTCCGCCTAGGCACGTTCACCGGCCACGGCCCCGACAAGACCAAGGACGATTACGCCTACCTCCCCAAGTGCTTCATCTTCCTGGACGGGAAACTGACCCGCATGCCGACGCCGGCGTGGGCGACGGAGGCGCGGTACACGCCCGGCCAGGTCTGGGTGCCGGCCGGCGTCCCGCGGACCGACGTGAACCCCCGGCCGGTAAGCCAACTCGTACCGGGCAACGGCCTGATCGGCTGCTTCAGCGGCGACGAAAAGCTGATCTTCGCGACCGCGTGGTCGCCGTACCAGGAATTGTTCCAGGGCGTCGCGCGGTGCCTGCACAGCGACTTCCGCATCGGCGGGCTCAAGCCCGGCGAGACCAAGCGGATCAAGGGGAAGGTGTACATCGTGCCGGCCGACGTGGAGGCGCTGGTGAAGCGATATGAGGCGGACCTCGCGGCGAAATGACGAACGACGAAATCCGAAGCTCGAATCAATGACTAAGGGCGAAGGACGAATGACGAACCGGGGACCGCGAGAGCGGACGATTCGTCATTCGATGTTCGGGTTTCGTCCTTGATTCGAGCTTCGGGTTTTTGCCTTCGTCATTCCCCTTGCGGGGCTTGCCTTCGTTCTTTTTACGGGGAAGCTACCCAACGGCCCGTTGGACGCGGGCATTTTTCGACCTTCAGGATGAAGGATCTGTCGCGTTGATCGTCGAGACGTGGAGCATCGTGGGGTTCGCGGCGTTCCTCGGCGTGGCCGGGGTGATGCAGCGCCGCGCCAAGGGCGCGGGGGAACGCGCGGCGCAAAAGCCCAAACCGAAGGCGAACAGGGCGGAAAAGGCCCGCCGCCGCGCGGCCGCGCCCGCGGGCATGTCCGTGGCCGCCCAAGTCGTCCGCCGGTCCACCGTCGCCGACGACGACCACCCGGCCGCGCTGCCGACCCGCGCCAACGCCGACATCCGCATCGCCCCCTGGCCGGCGAGCGAGCCGATGCCCGTCTGGGGCTTCGGCGGCCTCCCGGGCGTGCGACCCGAACTCGCCCTCGTGAATCGTCTTCCCGGGCTGGTGGAAATCCTGGCGGGCGAGGCGGGCGGGCCGGCGCCCGAGCCGTCGATGTTCCTGACCGCCGCGGAGTGGCGCGAGCTGCGCGGCGGCCACGCCGGTGACGACGCCCACGGCGGCGGCAGTGTCCCAGCCGGTTCGAACGGCAACGGTCATCGCGGCGGAAACGGCTCGGCACTCGCCGTCGGCAGCCGATCGGCCGCCCTCGCGCCCGTCTTCTGCGAGATCCCCGTCCGCGTGACGCTCGAGGAGCGGGCGGCGGTCGAGGCGGCCGTCGTCGTCGGCCGGCCCCGCCTGATCGCCCACGCCCGACCCGTGATCGGCGTATTGGCCGAACGCGGCTTCGGCCTGATCGCCCCCACCGCCCTGCCGGTCTTCCTCGTCGCGTCGATGCAGGATGAGTACTCGTTCGACGTGCCCGCCGCCGAGCCCGCTCGCAATGACTCGCCCGCAACCGCGGCGTACACTTGCGGTGCGATGAACGATGACGCGACACAGGCCGCAGGGGGCGGGGAAGAACCGACCGTCGAGCGCCACGAGCACTCCGAATGCGCCTTCTCGATCAAGGGCCGCGGCACGATCGCCGCGCCTCCCCGTGGCATGGGTACGGCGTCAGCCATACCCGTGGCGAACACCGACGGCGCCGATTCGCCGACTGACCAGTTCACCGAACAACTCACCACTTACGAACTACCCCCGATCACCTCGGAGATCTTCGAACGCGTCGAAGCGCAGGGCGGGCCGATCGCAGACTCCACCCATCAGCAGGACGTTGTCCTGCAGCTGACTGAAGCAATCCCGTCGAACGACGACGCGGCCAAGACCGAGCCTCACCCTCCCGAGGCGACCCAGATCGAAGAACCCGCCGAGACGATCACACTCCCGACGTTCGACCTCCCCGCGATCCGCGCAACCTGGGCCGACCAAGTCGCAACCCTCCCCCGCGCCGCCTTCGACGCCGACACCGGCTTGGCCACCTCCGGTGGCCATGTCGACCGCGAACCAAGCACGGGCCCGTCCACCGAACCCGTCCCGACAACGGATCGCGCGACCGAGCCTCCCGCGCCCGTCGCGGAAGTCGCGCCGACCGCCGACACCCCCCCCGCGCTCGCGCCCACGTCGCCGCCCGCCAAACCCGTCGACCGCCCCAAATCCGTCGCCTGCCCGCCCGCGCAGAAGTGGAAGCCCGTCGAGTGGAACACGTGCGGCGTCAACTACCGCCGGCCCATGCCCCTGCCCAAGGTCCGCGGCAGCGTCATCGACTTCCACTGCCACCTGTTCGCCGCCCGCCACGCCCGCACGTGGTTCGAGGCCGCCGCCCACTTCGGCATCGACACGTTCGTCACCATGACCCCGCTCGAGGAATGCGTCGGCCTCGCGCGCGACTGGCCCGGGCGCATCCACTTCATCGCCGTCCCCCAGTGGTTCTACGAAGGGCCCGACTTCATCTCCGACTGGCTCCGCCGGATCGAGGCGTTCTACAACCTCGGCAGCCGGATGGCCAAGTTCCACATGGCCCCGCAGACGCTGGTCCGCCGCGGCCTGCGCCTCGACTCGCCCGAGCTCGAGCCCGTCTTCCGCGAGCTCCGCGACCGCGGCATGATGGTCATGACTCACATGGGCGACCCCGAGCTCTGGTACCAGGGCAAGTACGCCGACACCGCCAAGTACGGCACGCGCGACGAGCACTACACGATGTGGGAGAACGTCCTGGACACCTGGACGCACCTGCCGTGGGTCGGGGCCCACATGGGCGGCAATCCCGAGGATCTGCCGCGCTTGCAAGGCTTGCTGGATCGCCACTCCAACCTCTCCCTCGACTGCTCGGCGACCCGGTGGATGGCCCGCGAGGTCTCCGCCCGCCGCGACGAGGCCCGCGAGTTCTTCGTCCGCAACGCCGACCGCATCCTGTTCGGCTCGGACCAGGTCAGCGGCGACGACCGCGACTTCGACTTCCTCGCCAGCCGCTGGTGGACGCACCGCAAGCTGTGGGAGACCGGCTACATCGGCCCGATGCCGATCCTCGACCCCGACCTCCCCGCGTCCGAGCAACCCCGACTCCGCGGCCTCGCCCTCCCCGACGAGGTCCTCCAAAAGCTCTATCACGACAACGCCGTAAAGGTGATGGCGGCGGCGGGGGTGCAGATCGGGGAACAGGTCGGCGCGCAGGGCGCCGCCTGACCCCTTTTAGCCTCCGGGCTTGCCCGGCGCGTCCAACGGCGCTCCGCACCTCCCGGTGCGAACCCGACTCCGCAGGAGTCGGCGTGGATCCGGCAACAACGCGAATCGCCGCGCGTAGCGCATTGGACACCTCCCATGCGCGCCGCCCCCGCTATCCTCGCCATGCTCCTGCTGCCCCTCCCGGCCGCGGCCGCCGAGCGCCTCCCCGACTACGACCGCGAGGTCCGCCCCGTCCTCGAAAAGCACTGCTTCAAGTGCCACTCCGCCGAATCCGCCAAGGGCGGCCTTAGGCTCGACGAGCGCCCGCGCATGCTCCGCGGCGGCGATTCCGGCGCGCCCGCCGTCGTGCCGGGGAGCAGCCACAAGAGCCACCTGATCGACGTCGTGACCGCCGACGACGATGACGTCGACAAGATGCCCCCCAAGGGCGACCGATTGAAGGTCGAAGAGGTCGCCCTGCTCCGCAAGTGGATCGACACCGGCGCCCACGGCGCCGCGGCCGACTCCGCGAGCGTGACGGCGCCGGAGACGGTCGCCCCCGGCCGGCCCATCACCGATGAAGACCGCGCGTTCTGGTCCTTCGTCCCGCCGCGCGCATCGGAGCCGCCGGCCATCCAAAACACGAGCTGGCCGCGCACGCGCATCGACCAATTCCTCCTGAGCCGGATGGAAAGCGCCAATCTCGCGCCGTCGCCCGAAGCGCCGCGCGAGACCCTCATCCGCCGGGTCACGTTCGACCTGACCGGCCTCCCGCCAATCCCCGACGACGTGCGGGCCTTCGTCGCCGATGCGTCGCCCGACGCGTGCGACAAGCTCGTCGACCGCCTGCTCGCCTCCCCCGCGTACGGGCAACGCATGGCCAGCCTCTGGCTCCCCCTCGCCCGCTACGCCGAAGACCAGGCCCACCAGGTCGGCAGCGACACCAAGCTCTTTTATCCCAACGCCTACAAGTACCGGGATTGGGTGGTGACCGCGTTCAACCGCGATTTGCCGTACGACCGCTTCGTCGCGTACCAGATTGCCGCGGACCAAGTCCCCGGCGCGGCGCGCGAGGACCTTGCCGCCCTCGGCTTCCTGGGCCTGGGCCCCAAGTACTACAACCGCGGCCGGCTCGACGTGATGGCCGACGAGTGGGAGGACCGCGTCGACACCGTCACCCGCACCACGATGGGCCTGACCGTCGCCTGCGCGCGCTGCCACGACCACAAGTTCGACCCGATCAGCGCCGCCGACTACCACGCGATCGCCGGCGTCTTCGCCAGCACGCGGATGGTCAACAAGACGCCCGCCGGCGTGGTGTCGAAGGACGCCAAGGCCGAAGAGGTGCCCGCCGACGCGCTGCACGTCGTCGAGGACGGCGCACCGCAGGATCTGAACCTGTTCGTCCGCGGCAACGTCGAGCGCAAGGGCCCGATCGTCCCCCGCGGATTCCTGTCGATCCTCCCATCGAATGATTCAGTGGGGCAGACATTCTTGTCTGCCCAGACCGACCCCTTCGGAAACCCGTTTAGCCGCGACCCGAAGGGTGAGCGTCAAGCGACCCCGCAGGCGAGCGCGCAAGCGTCGATCGCGAACAAACCCCTCGTCACCCTAGACCCCTTCGCCCGCGGCAGCGGTCGCCGCGCCCTCGCCGCCGCGATCGCCTCCCCCGCCAATCCGCTCACCGCCCGCGTCATGGTCAACCGCGTCTGGGCCCAGTTCTTCGGCCAACACCTCGTCAACACCCCGAGCAACTTCGGCCACTCCGGCCAACCACCTTCCCACCAAGCCCTCCTCGACGACCTCGCCGTCCGCTTCGTCCAACAAGGCTGGTCCATTAAGACGCTCGCGCGCGAGATCGTCACCTCCGCCGCGTATCGCCAGTCGTCCCTGCACGATGCGACGAAGGCCGCGATCGATCCGGCCAACGAGCGCCTTTGGCGCATGAACCGCCGCCGCCTCACCGTCGAGCAGTGGCGCGACTCGCTCCTGTTCGTCTCCAACGAGTTGAACCGCGCGGGCGGCAAGTCGATCGACCCGGAGAAGCCGGACGAGAAGCGCCGCACGCTCTACAGCCGCATCAGCCGCCTGAGCCTCAACGCCATGCTGATGCAGTTCGACTACCCCGATGCGAACGTCCACGCCGAGCGCCGCGCGACGACGGTCACGCCCGGCCAGAAGCTGACCGCGCTCAACGGCCCGTTCGCCCTCGCCCGCGCCAAGGCCTTCGCCGCCCGAATCGAGCTCGACGTGCCCGACGGCATCCCCGGCCTGCAGACGTGGCGCGTCCGCCGCGCCTACGAAGTGCTCTTCGGCCGCCGCCCGACGGAGCGCGAACTTGCAGCCGGCCTCGCCTACCTCGACCACCCCGCCGACCCCGCCGGCCTCACCCGATGGGAGCGCTACGCCCAGGCCCTCATGACCACCAACGAGGCGATGTATGTCGATTAACGCCCGTAGCGTGGGCTACCAGCCCACGAGTCAATCTCTGCCTGGCGTTCGCACCACGAACCATCGTCGTGGGCTGGTAGCCCACGCTACGGGCGTATGCTCCCGCCGCGACCTCCTCACC
>DATHXE010000711.1:0-2570 GCA_035459845.1 Tepidisphaeraceae bacterium
AACTCGGAACTTTGAACTTTGAACTTTCACCTCACTCCCCCCACAGCTTCGCGATCCGCTCGATCAACCCCGGTTGCGTCGCGGGCCTGCGCACCTGCGCCGCCTTGACCGCCTCCAGCTCCCCTTGGGCCCGCGCCGCAGATTGCTCGGCCTTGCTCAGCCGCTCGCGCAGCTCGGTCGTCTCCTCGCCCTTGGATTCCGCCGTCACGATCGCGGCTTTCAGTTGCTGCGTCAGGTATTCGTTGTTCGCCTGGTGGTGCGTGACCTTCGACGCCGTCCAGCCGACGGCGATATACACCCCGATCGCCAGCGCCGCGACCGCCGCCCACGCCACCCGGGCCGAGATGCGGGTCCGCCAGGCTTCGCGCTCGAGCAGGTCGGACGTGTGCTGGAACGCCGCCAGCGCGAGCTCGGTCCGGCGGACCTTCTCGTTCGCCAGTGCGATTTCCCGCTGGGCGAGCACGATCGACGAGGACGGCAAACTCGAGGCAGGCGAGGATGCCACCGGCCCTTTCATCACCGGCTCGGGCGACATGAACGTCGGCACCGAATCGAAGCTGGGCGGGAGTGACGGCGAATCGATCGGCCCCGTCGTCTCGGGCTCGTTTGCCTCTGTTACGGCAACGGGGTCGAAAGCGGGGGGCGCGTCGACATCCGGCTCTGGCAGACAGACCAGCACCTCGCGCCGGCCGGTTTGCAGGCGGGTTTCAACTTCCCCCTTGCTGATCCGGCGGTGAAGCGTGCGGGTGGAGACGCCGAGGGTGACGGCGGCCTCCTCGACCGACTGCCAGGCATAAGGCATGGTGTACTCCGTACTTATCAGCGTCCGTGCCCCGCCCGGCTCCGCCGGGACGGCAACGCGCACCGCGCGGCGGCGGTGTGCAACCCTGTTTTACCGGGCAAAAATTACGCCACAAGGGGTTGTCTGCCACTGTCTGACACGGATTGCCACACCGGGTAGCCTCGAAAGTCCGTTTGCCCCGCCGTGACTCGAATTGTAAATCGACAGAGTCTGGTCTGCCGGGTCGGCGGGCCGGAGTGTCTCAACATGTGGCCACAACGGGGGTTGGAGCCTGAGTCATGATGATCGCGCCCGACCGGGTTAATGAGCTGAAGTCGACCGAAAAGCCGATCGTGCGGGCCACCGTCATCGCCAAGGCCCCCCGCGCCCAAGGCTCGCCGGGCGGAAGCCTTCCGGTCGAGGTCGAGTTCATCCTGTCGGCCCTGGAGGCGGGGGCGAGCACGAGCGCGGGCCCCGCCGACCGCCGGCGGGGCGAGCGGATGAAATATCATGTTTGTGCGTCGCTGAAACTGTACAGCGAGCCCGAGGCGGGGCTGCCGTGGCAGATTTTTGTGCGCGACGTCAACCCGAAGGGGCTCGGGTTCTTGACCCGGCACCGGCTGCCGCTGGGGTACGGCGGGATCCTGACGGTGGTCTCGCCGCAGGGCGGGGTGGCGAAGATCGACTGCACGCTGGTGCGCTGCCGGGAGGCCGTGCCGGGGTGGTTCGAGGGGTCGATGTACTTCAACCGCGAGCAGGGTGCGTTCGCGGTGACGTCGGATACGAATGCCTGAGCGGTCGCGCGCGTCACGCCGGGTGCGGAGCCTTCAGCGACGCCCCGGATCGACCGACCGGTAGCGTGGCTCATCTAATTCCCCGCGACCAGCGACTCCGCGAGCGTAACGGCGCGCGCGGCGTCGGGCGCCCACGCCGTGGCGCCGACGCGCGGGGCGAGGTCCGGCGCGAGCAGGAACGGGCGCCCGCCGACGAGGATCGGCGTGGCGGCGGTCTGCGGCGCGCGGCGGAGGTCGCGGACCGTCTGGGCGAGCGGGTCGAGGTGGGTGGCGATCGTCGCGGACAGGCCGACGACGGTCGCCCGGCGGAGCGCGGCCTCGGCCGCCAGCGCGTCCGACGGGGTGTTGGCCCCGCAGAAGTAGACGTCCCACCCGGCGCGCTCGAGCAGGTCGCCGACCATGCGGAGACCCACGTCGTGGAACTCGCCGGCGACGCACGCGGCGAGGAACACTTTCCGCGGCGCCGCGCCGGTTCGATTATCAGTGATGGAATCACGCCACGTGTGGGAGGTGCTCCCGCGGCGGTCGCGGTCGACGTTCAGGTCGGCCGCCGACGCCGTCGAGCTCGACGCGCGGTGGCGCGGCCCGGGCGGGGCGCGCCCGGCCGACAATAGCGCCATGACGGCCTGCGTCTCGGCGGTCAGGTAGTGCTCCTGGGCGACGGAGATCCGCCCGGCCTGCCAGAGCCGTCCGGACTCGCGCTGGGCGGGCTGGAGGATGTCGAGGTAGACGCGGTCGAGCGAGGCGCCGGCGGCGTAGACGGCGGTGACGAGGTCGCGCGCGGCGGCGCGGTCGCCGGACAGGACCGCGGTGAGGTAGTCGCGGGCGGCGCGGGGGATCGGCTCGCCGGCGCCCCCGCGCTCGCCCGGCCCGGCCGCCGCCGGCGCGCTCGACACCGCGATCGCCGCGGCGGCGAGGTACGGGGCGGTCGCGTCGAAGTACGCGGGCGGGAGCAGGTCGCGCAGCACGTCCTGGAGCGCCGCCAGCGTGCCGGC
>DATHXE010000712.1:0-11705 GCA_035459845.1 Tepidisphaeraceae bacterium
CGTCGAGCTGCGGGCGTCCCCGCCACGCTCGTGGTCGACGCTCGCAGTGGGAGACGAAGTGCTCCTCGATGAGAAACCCGTCACCCTCGCCCAACGCCAGGGCGTCTACTCCGTCGTACGAATCGCTCGGCGCGGACCGAACCGGCACTGTTGACGGGGCGCAACGACCGGAAAGGTTGGGATGACATCTGTAATCGGGGCGTTGCAGGCCGGACACATGTGGCCTTGGCTTTCCTCCGGCGAGACAATGGGTTCACGCGATTGGGCCACGTCTCCTCGACGGCAATTCGGGCCTAAAAAACAACTGTTTCGATGAAACTGAAACCGGGTTGGTTTCGCCGCCCCGAGATCTAAGCCTATGTCCTGAATGAGATTGCTGCCGGCGGGAGATTCTGTCGCGGCAAGTCCGTCAACGATGAAAGCAATGCGAGACTTGCCACCTATTTTGCTGCAGCGTAGAATTATCGGGACAATTCCTAGACGTTGCCACCGAAAATGCGTAGTTAGGCTAGGAGAATGCCGAGATAGAAAGCGTCTGGCGTGCGCGACGAGGGTCGTGCGAGAGAGGATACGAAAATGCTGCTCTCCAACATCAATGGCTTGGCCGACAAGATCCGCACGCTCCAGGAAGACCGGGTCAAGCATTTGAAAGCGATCGAGGAGATTGACCGGGTGCTCGAACGTGTCAACAACGTTCTGGGCGCCGTAGAAGCCGCGGGTGGGGGCGGTCCGGCGACGCGAGGGTCCCCCGCTGCGGCTACCGTCGGTAAGTCGGATGCGACGCGGTCCCGTCACAAGCGGGGGCGGTTTGCGAAGGTCGCTGAGGAGTCGGTCATCGACTTCATTCGCGACACCGGCACGCCGTCGACCGCCGAGATCAACGCCCACTGGCGACGCGAAGGGCGCAAGGGGACGGCGAACGTGACCCTGTTCAAGTTGTTACGCGAGGGGCGGATCCGCCGGATCGCGGACGACTCGGTGCGCGGCAGCCGGTATGCCGCCGCCAAGGTTGCCGCCGGCGTCTCGTAGGCGCGGCGCTCCTCCTCGCCGCCCGTGAGACGGTCGCGCCCGCGCCGTCAATCCCCTTCGACGGGTAGCAGGAAGCTCAGTCGGCCGCTCGTGCCGCAATCGCTGATGCGCGTCATCGTCGACCGCACCCGAGTCAATCGGGCGATGATTTGATCGACGGTGCAAGCCACGTAATCCGTGGCCCGTTCCAGGTTCGCTTGGTCGCCGTGGCCCAATTCGGCGAACTCGTGCGGCGCCTCGCTCAGGCACTGAGTCGTTTCATGAAGCCGGGCCGCCTCGCCTAAAACACGTTGAAGACACGCTGCCATCTCGACACACCCATAATTGCCGTCCATAGCCACCCATCCTTTGATAGATTTGGACAAACCGTATCGAGCGGGGTGCTTGGTCGCAAGCAAATAACTGAATTCGTCGGAATTCACTCCGAATCCTCGCACATCCCGCGCAATACTTCGTGCATCCGGCGCAGGCGGTCGTGGAGGCCGTCCAAGGCGTCGGAAACCGACCTCGCCAGTTCCTCAAAACTCGACCTGAGTTCGCCGGGCGTCGCGTCGCCTTCGCCGTTCCTCAATTGAATGAGAGACGCCTGCACGGCTCGGCCTTCGGTCAACAACTCTGCCAAGCTATCCGACAGGTGCTCCAAAGAGTCGTTGACACTCATGCCGATTTCCCGCAATTCACAACCTTTTTGTAGGTCGACCACGCCGGACCGACCCGCTGCGTCGCATAGGCGACGATTGCGTCGGAAGCATATGTCCGCTGTCTCAATTTTGCACTCGTATTTTGCGGAGAATCCAAAAAATGAAAGCGGTGTGCCAATTCGATGCCGGCACGCGGGTACGGGTATCCACTTGCGGCGGTGTATGCGCCGCCTACCTCCGACATCGCCGGGCTGAACCGCCACGGGTCGTTCGGACGCGAGGTCTCTTGTAGCTGGCGGGGCTTCGGTGGCTTCGAGTTCGGCACGCACCAAGCCAAGGCAGACGTGCCATGGTGCGGCCCGGATCGGTAGAGCGGATGGATGTTTCGCCGATCGAGGTCACGTCGGGGCGCGGCGCGTCCGCTAAGGCCGGCCGACGCCTGGCAGAAGGCTGCTCGCCTCGACTCTCGCGATCGTTGCGTTCACACGCCGGAGGCGCTCCGTGACGTCCACCAATGTGTCCGTGACGAATTCGGCCGCTTCAACGAACGACACGTTGCAGGGCCCCTCGTCGAAGGGGCGCCGATCCGCAACCCGCAACTGCTGAGTGACCCGTCGGACGGTCATGGCCATCGACAGCAGGCCGTCCAAGCTCCGCCCCATTCGCGCGCAATCATTCTGAAGACCCATGCTTCCACGCCTTTGCCCGTATCGCGATCAGTTGGTTCGCTACGTTATCCGGCCCCGCAAACCGTGACAAGGCCCACGCCCCGTCGGGTTGTCGAAATCCGACCGCCGATAGCGGAAAGCCTTTGTATATTTTTCACGAATAGTATATTGTGAGTTCGCCGCGTCGCCGAATCGGGGCTGGCATCAGCCTATTCGACCATCTCTTGCACCATTCAACTTCGTTGGATAGTATTTTGATGGCACGTCGGACCGAAAAGCCCCCCGTGTTTGTGGACCTGCTTCCGGCGGACGGGTCCGGTGGAGAATCGGGGATGGCCGCGCGCGGTCCGGATCCGTCCGATCGGATCCGCCGGCTCCAGGATTTTCGCCGACGGCACCTCGAGGCGATCTCAGCGATCGACCGGGCGCTGAGCCAAATCGACCACACGCTCGGGAACGTCGACATCCTCAACGAGGCGTTGATGTCGCGCGCGGACGCCCGGCTGGCCGGTTCTGCGGACCACCCCGTCCGCCGGAAGGGCCGGTTCGCGCGGACGGCCGAGGTCTCCGTTCTCGAGTTCGTCCGCCGCGAGGGCGCGCCGACGACCGCGCAGATCAACGACCACTGGCGGCGGGAAGGACGGCGCGGGACCGCGAACGTGACCGTCCTCCGGTTGCTCCGGCAAAACCGCATCCGCCGTCAGACCGATCCGGCCATCCGCGGGAGCCGGTACCTCGCCGTGGACAACGCGGCGCACGTCGACGGTTGACGCCAACGACCGCCGGCACCGGGCGGACGGCATGGATCGCCCTCAAATTGCCCCGGGCCGAGGAGGGGGGAGCGCACGCCCGGGTTCGGTCTTTGGGGATTCTCATTGCTCCGCCCGGTGAACACCGAGTCGCACCGCTTGGCACCCGCGCGGAGGGCGCGCCGGGGGGCGACGGCCTTCGCGACCGAGCCCGGTCGACACCGTCGAGACTCCGTGTTCGCTGCGGCTCTTGATTGGCATCACGAACTCCCCCGGCCATGCCCGGCGGGAACTTTTCGCTTGAAATATTCCTATATGGGAATATAATGGCCGTGGCGTCTGCCCGAACCGTGACCTCTTTCATTCCAACCGTCAGGAGAACCGCATGAACTCCATCCCTACCGTCGCCCGGCACGCAATTGTTTCCCGCGACCGCTGGCTCGCCGCCCGCGTCGCACTCCTCGCCAAGGAAAAGGCCCTCACCCGCCAGCGGGACGACCTCGCCCGCGAGCGCCGGTCCCTCCCCTGGGTGCGCGTCGACACTGACTACGTCTTCGACACGCCCGCCGGGCCCCGGACACTGGCCGACCTGTTCGCGGGCCGCACGCAACTCGCCGTCTACCACTTCATGTTCGGCCCCGACTGGGCCGAGGGCTGCCCGAGCTGCTCGTACGTGTGCGACCACCTCGACGGCGCCGTCCCCCACCTGGCCGCCCGCGACACCACGCTCGTCATGGTCTCCCGCGCCCCACTGGCCAAGATCCAGCCGTTCAAGCAGCGCATGGGCTGGCAGTTCCCGTGGGTCTCGTCGTTCGCCAATTCGTTCAACCACGATTTCGGCGTCTACTTCACCCCCGAGGAGCGCGCCGCCGGCGCCGTCCACTACAACTACGCCACCGCGCCGTTCCCCAGCGCCGAAGCCCCCGGCCTGAGCATCTTCTTTAGAGACCCCGCGACCGGCGAAGTCTTCCACACGTACTCGACGTACGCCCGCGGCCTCGACCCGCTCCTGGCGACCTACGTCGTCCTCGACTCCACCCCCAAGGGCCGCGACGAGGACGCGCTCGACTTCGGCATGCAGTGGGTCCGCCACCACGACATGTACGAGTCCGCCGGCCCTGCCTTCGCCGACGCCGACAAGCCGTATTGGCCCGAGGTCGCAGACGCGGCTCCGGCGGCAACGTCGTGCTGCGGGTCGAAAGCAGGGGGGGTGTCGTGAAGTGCTGCGGAAGCGCCGGCAGCCGCCACCGGTGGGCGGCGTGGGTCGCGCCGGCGGCGGTGCTCGTGCTGATGCCCAAGTGCCCGATGTGCGTGGCGGCGTACGCGCTGGCGGTTACGGGTGTCTCGATGTCGGCGGCGATGGCGGGGTGGGTGCGGACGGGCCTGATCGGGGCGAGCGTGGCGGCGCTGGCGTGGCTGTCGGTCGGGTCGGTGCGCGCGTACTGGAGACGCCGGGCGGATCGGGCGACGCCGCGCGACGCGCGCTCCCCTGCGGGCGGCGCTGACGCTTGCCCTGCGGGTCGCGGCTACTGACCGCGAGGTAAAGATAGCGCGCCGAAAGCCCACGGAGCTTGCTCCGTGGGTTGCGCGGCTTGGGCGCACGCGTTTTCTTTACCCAGCGCTCAGTAAACGGGGAAGCGTAGGTGCCCGACGATCGCCCGCGTCAGTTCACCGACGGGTCCTCCGGGATCCGCCCCGGGTCCAGCCCCGGCCACATCTTGGTGAGCGACAGCTTCCGCACCAGGTCCGACCACAAATGCTCGTCCGCCGAGAAGATCTGCTCCGGCCGCGCCGGTGTCGTCAGCCAACTCCCCTCCCCCATCTCGGCCTCGAGCTGCCCCGGCGACCACCCCGCGTACCCCACGAAAAACTTCGACTCCGTCGCGTTCTCCCCTACGAACTTCTCGATCGTGTCCTTCCGCGTGCAGAAGAACACGCCCGGCACCACCTCGATCTCCGAGAACAACTCGTCCTTGTGTACGACCATCAGCGGCCCCTCGCACGGCCCGCCCTGGCACAACGTCCCCTCCACGTCGCACGGCTGGTGTTCGGCCACCTCCCGCCACATCTCCGCGACCGTCGTCGACAGCGGCCGGTTCAACACCAGCCCCAGCGCCCCCTCGTCGTTGTGCTGCACCAGCAGCACGACCGTGTGAAAAAAGTTCGGGTCGATCAGCCGGGGCGACGCGACCAGGAGATGTCCCTGCAGCGATTTCATCGACCGCCCGATCGTACACGACCCGCGTGCCCGCGGGAACGGGAGATGGTCAGACCTCACATCGACTCGTGGCGGTCCGATGATATTCTCTGTCAAATGCGCCGCATCCTCGTCATCGGCCCGCCCGGGGCCGGCAAGTCGACCCTCGCCCGCCGCCTCGGCGCCGCACTCGGCCTGCCCGTGGTCCACCTCGACCGCTACTTCTGGCGCCCCGGGTGGGTCATGGCCGGCCGCGAAGCCTTTAACCGCGACGTCGGGCGCCTGCTCGAGGCCGATGCGTGGGTGATCGACGGGAATTACCAGCGCAACCTCGACCTCCGCCTGTCGCGCGCCGACACCGTCGTCTACCTGGACCTCCCGCGCTGGCGGTGCCTCGCCCGCGTCGCCAGGCGCATCTTCACGTGCGCGGTCCTCGGCGCCCATCGCCCCGACATGCCCGACGACTGCCCCGAGCGCGTCGACTGGGAGTTCATCGAGTACATCTGGCACTTCAACCGGGACACGCGCCCGCCGACCGAGGCCTGCCTCGCGAATTGGCCCGGCGTCCGCCGCATCACCCTCCGCGGCCCCGCCGCCGCCGAGCGGTGGCTCGCCGAGGTGATCGGATCGCGCGGGCTTGCCTTGCCCGCTTCAATCGCGCTGCCCTCGCCCCTATAACACTCGTCATGGTCCGCAAAGCTGTCATCCCCGTCGCCGGTTTCGGCACGCGCATGCTCCCCGCCGCCAAGGCCGTCCCCAAGGAGATGCTCCCCGTCGTCGACCGCCCCACGATCCAGTACGTGGTGGAAGAGGCCGCCGCCGCCGGCGCGGCCGACGTCATGCTCGTCACGTCCCGCGACAAGCGCGCGATCGAGGACCACTTCGACCGCAGCCCCGAGCTCGAGTCGCGCCTGGCGAGCTCCGGCAAGTCCGCCCTCCTCGCCTCGATCGACGCGCTGATGGCCAGGGTGAAGATCCACGCCACCCGCCAGGCCGAGCAGAAGGGCCTCGGCCACGCCGTCCTGCAGGCCCGCGCCCACGTCGGCGACGGACCGTTCCTCTGCCTTCTGGGGGACACGATCTTCAGTCCGCGCACGCCCGGCGCCCCGCTCCCGTGCCGGCAACTCGTCGACGCGTACGCCCAACTCCGGACGCCGATCATCGGTCTGGAAGAAGTCCCCCCGGACAAGGTCGAGCGCTACGGCATCGTCGGGGGGACCGAGATCTCCCCCGGCGTCTTCCGCCTCGACACGCTCGTCGAAAAGCCCTCGCGCGACGCCGCCCCGTCCAACCTCGCCGTCGCCGCCCGCTACGTCCTCACCCCCGACCTCTTCGACTGCCTCGACCGGACCCCCCCCGGCAAGGGCGGCGAGATCCAGCTCACCGACGCGCTCAAGCTCCTCCTCGCCCGCCGGCCGATCCACGGCGTCGTCCTCCAATCTAAGCGCCACGACATCGGCAACCCCGTCGACTGGCTCAAAACCAACCTGTACCTCGCCCGCAAAGACCCCACCCTCTGGCGCGAGATCGTCGACCTCGTGCAGAGGTTGAAGGACGAAGGATGATCCGCGCGCAACAAGCCGGGGCACAGTGAACGGGCTTCGCCCGAAGCGCCGCCCCGGATCCGAAACAAAATAAACGAGGCTCGCGCACTCGCGCGAGCCTCGTCTCTTAACACTCATTAGCGCCCTTGCGACCCACCCTCTACTTCAGATCCGCCAACTTCCCCACCGGGAACGCGTTCGCGATCTTGAGCGTGTCCGCCGACGTCAGGTTCGACGTGCGGATCGTCAGCACGTACCGCTTGGCGACCCACACCTGGATCTCGCCGTGCTTGTCGGCCTTGTTCCACTTCTCGTACGCCGGGTGCTTGGCCTCCCCGACCTTGACCGTCTTCTCGTACCCGTCGTCCGACTCCTGGTCGATGTCGAGCGTCGACCACATCGCCGCCGCCGCCCCGACGTTCGCCGCCGACCCGCCGAAGTCCGAGATCTCGACCTCGATCCGCGGGTTCTTGACGTTCTCGTCCTCCCCGTCGTCCGCCTTCCCGTACGTCGCCCGGCCGTTCGACACCGACATGTCGCCGAACTTGTTCTTCTCCCCGCCCGCCTTCGACCGCTTCAGGCCGCCCAACTCCTCGGGCATCAACTCCTTGAGCTTGCGGAAGTCGATCGCCTCGCGGGGCGGCTCCGCCGCCGGCTTCGTTTCCTCCGCGTACGACGCGCGCGCCACAAACCCGCTCACCCCCGCGACAACCGCAGCCGCGACGCAGAACCGTGCGAACTTCTTCACTTGGACAACTCCTTCGGGACAAAAGAAAACGGAACGAACAACCGTTAATCGTGCGGGGCAATTTAGCGTCCGCACAATTCCCCTCAACTGCCCCGAAAGGGTCTGTCCCGCCGGCGTTTAACGCGGAATTGCCCCCGCGTAACGACCGCCCCGCTTTAGAGTGTTTGTCGTGGTCGCATCGGAATGCCGAACCTTGCCGCGACCCGGCCGCGCAGGCCCCCGGCTGCCGTTGCCTCACTCCTCCACGTTCCCCATCTCCAGCGAGATCGGCGGCGGCGACAGCTCCGCGATCAGCCCCAGCACCCGCCCCGTTCCCTCGGCCGACGACTCCGCCTTGTCCCGCGCCGACTTGAGCGCCCCGACGGCCCGGTACCCCACCGCCCGCACCGCCGTTTCCGCCCGCTCGACGCGCTCCGCGTCGACCGACAGCGCGATTTCCGCCACGTGCTTCTTCAACTCCGCTTCGGGCAGATTCCGCTCCGCCGCCCGCGTCTGGGCGATGAGCTTCTTGAGGTCCGCGAGCCGCCCCGCGTCCATGCCCTCCGTCGCGATCGCGTGCACGACCGTCATCCCCTTGAGGTCGTGGATCTCCTTCTCGCGCAGGTCGCCCTTGGCGTCGGGCCAGACGGGCGGGCGCCCCATCTTGAAGTCCTGCTCGGGCCGGAGCAGCAGCACGAACGTCTTCCCGACCGCCCCGCGCGTGACGGCCCCGCAGGGCGCCCCCGCCTGCGGCGCGGCCGGCCGCGCCCCGCCCGTCGTCTTTCCAGCGCCGGGGTCGTCCACCCGCCCGAAGAACCGGATCGCCTCGACCCGGTGCTTCGCCTTCGCTGGCCCGTCGAGCGCCGACACGACCTCGAACGAGTACAGCCGGTACCAGTACACCGCCGTCACGTCAGGCCCGCGCTGGCCGTCCGCGCCCTTGGGCGCCTTGACCGACACCGCCCGGATCTCGCACCGCTCCGACACCTCCACCAGCCGCGCCTCGACGACCGCGCTCGCCCACTGCACCGCCAGCGCGTCGAGCTCCGCCCGCACGCAGGCGCTCGCGCGCGACGGCGCGAGCATCAGCCACGCGACAATGACCACCGCGATCCGAGTCATCATGTGAATCTTCCCGGCCGGCGCGACGCGCGAGCCCTCGCACTTTCCAGATTCGTGCCCCGCGAATGATACCCGCGCGGGCGGGATTTTTGTTGCATTGCCGACCGCCCGGGGCAAACTGAGCAGTTAGGACCAATCAGGAGCGCGCGGATGGAACAACGAGACCCCAATTCGGGCGACGGACCCGGCACCCGCCCTAAAAAATCAGCCAAAACCAAGGCTCATTCGCGCGCCGGCCGAGCCGCCTCCAAAGCCCGCCGCAAGCGCCAGCCGCTCCCCGCCTATCACGTCATCCTCCTCGACGACAACGACCACACCGACGTGTACGTCGTCGAGATGCTCCACAAGCTGTTCGGCCACGCCCCCGAGCGCGGCTTCGAGATGGCCCGCGTCGTCACCACCGCCGGCCGCGTCGTCGTCCACACCACCCACAAGGAACTCGCCGAACTGAAGCGCGACCAGATCTGCGCCTACGGCGCAGACCCCCGCATCGAGTGCAGCGCGGGCTCCATGAGCGCGATCATCGAGCCCGCGCAGGCGTGAGCGCGAACAGGAAAACGAAAAGACGAAAAGACGTAAAGCACCGGCGCACCCGCCCGTTTTTCGTCTTTTCGTTTTTCCCCTGTTCCCCTCACCGCCCCATCGTCAACAGCCACGCGCTCATGCCCACCACGCCCGTCGCCGCCAGCACGCCGATCCCGATCGCCGCGCCGACGATCACCCGCCGAACGCGCGACGTCTTTCGCACCGGCGTCGCCACGACCGCCGGCAGGTACCGTTCTTCCGCCTGCAGCGACAGGTCCGCGTCTTGCCGCCGCATCGCCGTGATCTCGCGATAGATCGGCGACACCTTCGGCAGCGCCCGGCGTTTTTTCTGCGGCGCGACCACCGTCGCCGTCCCGCCGCCGTCGATCGGTGCGGGGAAAAACTCCAGCCCCTCGACCTCCGCCTCTTGCGCCGCCGCCCGGCGGCCCCCGCCGCGCGAACCGTCCTCCCCGCGGCTCGACGCCACCGTCTGCGCGAGCTCTACCAGCAAGTCCGGCGACGGCTCAAACCCCTCCGTCGGGTCCACCGGCCGCGGCTGCGGGTACGCCATCCCCGCCGGGTGCCAGCCGACGCCGTCTTCGTCGTTCCGCGCCTCCCCGTCGTCCATCAGGACGAAGTCCGTCACGGTGCCCGTCAGCGCCTCGTGCGGGTCCGCCGGGCGGATCAACCGGTCCGGCCGCGGCTTGGTCGACGCGTGCTCGAACGGCCCCGTGCGATACGTCAGCCGCGTCCGCCCCATGCGCAGCCCGTCCCCGTCCTTGAGCACCTGCGCCTGCACCTTCTGCCAGCCGACGCGCGTCCCGTTCTTGCTCCCCAGGTCCACCACGCGCCACGACGCGCCCGCGCCGATCGACTCGAGCCGGCAGTGCGTCCGCGACAGCAGCAGGTCGCGCACCGCCACCCCACACTCCGGCGACCGCCCGACCGTCACCGGCCGCGAAAGCTCGACCCGCTGCAACTCTTCGCCATTCGCGTGAACGATAATCCAGGGCATAGGGGGACCTCACAGGTCTATCGGGGGGCGATGCGACGGACCGATAATTTTCCCGCTCCGGCAGTGCGGAACTTGCGGTTCGAAAAAGAGAACCCACGGAACGAGTCCCGTGGGCTTTCGTGACGAGAATAATTCGGAGGGACGGTGACGATTACTTCTTCGGCGTCGTGGCCCCGCCGCCGCCCGCCGCCGCCTTCGCCTCCAGCTGCGCCTTGAGCTCCGCCGCCAGCTTCCGGGCCGCGTCGAGCTCGAGCCGCGCCGCCGTCACCGCCTGCTGGGCCGTCCCGACCTGCGCCTGAAGCGCCTGCTGCTCCGCCCGCGCCGCCGCGTTGGCGGCCTCGAGCTCGCGCACCTTCTCGCGCATCGCCGCGTTCGCCGCCTCGCTCGCCTTGAGCTCCGTCCCCGCCTTCGATTCCGCCGCCGACTGCGCCTGTTTCGCCGTCGCCAGCTCGGCCTTCACCTTCGTCAGCTCGTCCTGCGCGCCCTTGGCCTGCTTGGCGGCGAGGTCCTTCTCGGCCTGCGCGCTCCCGAGTTGCTTCTTGTAGTCGTCGGCCGAGTGCTTCACGTCGACCAGCTCCTTCTGGAGCTTCTCGCGGTCGTCGCTGATCTTGGTGACCTGCGCCTTGACCTCGTCGTTCTCGCGCGTGACCTCGGCGACCTGCGCCTTGAGCGCCCCCACCTCCCGCGCGTTGGTCTCCGCCATCGCGATCTCCGCCTTGCTCGGCCCGCACCCGCCCGCGGCCGCTAAGAGCATCCCGACCACCGCCACCGAGCCGATCGACCACACGCGTTGCATCACGCCATCTCCTGAACTAGGTGAAACTGTCGGGCCATCACTGACACGCCCGAGCGACGCCGCACTCTACTGGTGGCGTCCAATCGGTGCAAACACGTTACGTTCGCACCGGACGACCGCGGTATGATTCGGATCGCGCGTGACAGAGCCGCCGAAGCGGCCCCGCCGGCGTGTAGTCCGTGAGGTTCGATATGGTTTTCGCCATGCGACTTTCGCTCGCGCTCGTCTTACCGCTCCTGGCGCCGCTCGCGCTCGCCGCGGATGCGCCACCGCGCGCGGCCGCCCCGCCGCCGTCGCCCGAGCTCGCCGCCAAGTGCCAGGCCCTGCTCGACACGTGGAAGGCGCGCTTCGACGAGGAGAAGATGAACTACCTCGTCGCCCCGCCGTTCGTCATTGCGGGCAACGGCACCGCCGAGGAGGTCCGCCAGTACCGCGACCGCACGATCCTCGCCGCCGCCAAGTGCCTCCAGAAGCAGTTCTTCAAAAAGCAGCCCACGGAGCCCGTGCTGATCCTCTTGTTCGAGCGCGAAGGGGGCTACAAGCGGCTCGCGAAGAAGTGGTTCGACGACGACGACGTCCCGTACTACGGCTTTTTCCGCCACGACAACGTCATGCTCATGAACGTCGGCACCGGCACCGGCACGCTCGTCCACGAGCTGACCCACGCGCTGATCAAGCCGGACTTCCCCGAC